>PMJE01000477.1:0-4212 GCA_003157315.1 Myxococcales bacterium
TGCTTCCGCTGCCACGACGGCAACATGAAAGAATCCGGGAGCGATCGGGTCATCCCCAATGATTGTGACGCCTGCCATGCCATTCTGGTCGACGGCAGCCCGAGCGAGCCTGATCTCGGCCAGCTCGTTTTGGCGCAGCCCACGGCCCCTGCGCCTGCGGAGGCCAAGCCGTGAGGTATCTCGGCATGGTCGGTCTGACCTTGCGCCGAGGCCAGCAGGAAGGGCTAGCGAAATACACTTTCAGTCCAGAGGAGTGCGAGGCCCAGAGCAAGGCACTCCATGCGGCGTGCGACTTTCTCGAAAGCGTGTACTTGGCTACCTGCAATCGGGTTGAGGTAATTTTCCTGTGCCGGCGGGGCACCCCGGTTGCCGAGTATCGCAGGCGCATTCACGGGTTCTTTGCGACGCGCGGCCAAGCTGGAACGGCAAACCAACCCACCACCCGCACGGCGGCCCAGAGCCTGCACGCCTACGAAAAAGACGGCGCCGCCGAGCACCTCTTCTGTGTGGCTGCGGGCCTCGACTCGCTCAACCCCGGCGATGCCCAGATCCTGGGCCAGGTCAAAGATGCGCTGCACGTGGCACAGCGGCTGGGGCTGGCCGGCACCCACCTGCAGATGGTGTTCGAAGAGGCTTTCCAGGCGGCCAAGCGTGTGCGCAGCAAGACCGCGCTTGGGGCTCGGCCGGTGTCCATGGTTTCGCTGGCATTCGATCTCATCGACCGGCGGACCAAGATACCTGCCACAGTGGCTCTCATCGGATCCGGCGAAATGACACGTCAGTGTGGCGAGCATCTGCGCGGCCGGCCTGGGTGCAACCTTCTCTTCGTCAACCGAACCGTGAGCAAGGTGGTTGCTCTGGCGGCTTCGTGCGGCGGCCGTGCTCTGGCCCTGGATGCCTTTCTGGCAGCGCCCGGGCATGTAGACGTCATCGTGACGGCCACCTCGGCACGCGAGCCTTTCTTGGGGCAAGCCTTCTTCACCGCTCTGCAAGGCACACCACCGCTGGTGATCGACCTGGCGGTGCCGCGCGACACCGACGGGCAAGCCGCCGCCGTTGTGGGTGCCCAGCTTTGCGACATCGACCAGCTGAAGGCCGAGGCAGAGCGCAACCGGCACGCGCGCGAAGCCGAGATCGCCGAGGCTCGGGTCATCATTGACGAATCCCTGGAGGCGCTGCGCCGGCGGGTGGTCGAACGCGACATCAGTCCCATCGTGCGCGACCTGCGCAGCCAGGGCCAGACCGCCGCCGACGAGCTGCTCAAGCAGCTTTTCAGCAATGGCCTCGCCAACTTGGACGAAGCCCATCGCGACCATATCCGGCACTTTGGCCAGCAAGTCGTGAACCGGCTTCTCCACCTGCCGACCGTCGGACTGAAGCGTCTGGCGCAGGACCATGGCATGGAAGCGGTGGAGGCGTTCCTTCAGGGCGTGCGCGAAGACCGCCACGGGCGGTAGTATTCCGCCCAACATGAAGCTGCCCCATCTCCAGCGCACGCCTGGCGGGCCCACGCGCTCCCGCTCGCGCCTGCTCGCGGTGGGCGTGCTCGCCATCATGGCGTTCACCATCGCGTTGCTCGCGTGGTGGGTGCTCTTCCACCTGCGCTATTCGGCCCAGGAGATTCGCGCCACAGCCGAGCACCTGCAGGCGGATCGCCAGTCTGCGGAGCGGGCACTGCTCGCGCTTTCGCAACGACAGGCGCTGGGGCCCGATGGTCCGGCCGATTTTCTTCGGCTCGCCTATCCCCAGCTCGACTGGCAGCCCGGCGTGCGTCCCGGGCAGGCAGCTGTGCCCGGCTTCCCTGGCTACCAGGTCACGATTCGACCAGGTCGGCTCGAGCATCTGCAAGCCCAGCGACGAGCGAGCCTCCGCATGTTCGCGGCCGAGGGCACCACCTTCCTTTGTATTCTGGTCGCAGGAACCATGCTCATCTTGCGTTCCGTGCGGCGTGAGATGGAGCTGATGCGCCAGCAGGCCAACTTCCTGTCGGCGGTTACCCATGAACTCAAGTCTCCGCTGGCCTCAATCCGGCTCTTCATCGAGACCTTGGAACTGCGGGATCCATCGCCCGAGAAGCGCACGCGCTTTCTCGCCAACATGCGTGCCGATGTCGATCGCTTGGATGGCCTGGTCAACAACATCCTCGCGGTGGCCCGGCTCGACAGTGGCCGTTTCGTGGTGCACGTGGACCGGGGCGATCTGGGTCGCGACGTGGCCGAGGTGGTGCAAGCGCTTGGCAAGGACCCATCGCAACGTCGCCTATCCGTCGATCTCACTTTGCCTGCCCAGCCTCTGCACGCGCGCTATGACCTGGGCGTGCTCAAGACCGTGCTGCGCAACCTGCTGGACAATGCCGCGAAGTACGGCGGTGCTGACCAGCCGGTCCACGTGGCGGTTGCGCGCCAGGGTGAATGGGCCGCGATAGAGGTCCGTGACCAGGGCATCGGCCTGGCCGTCGAAGAGCGCGAGAAGATCTTTCAAAAATTCTATCGTGTGGGCGAAGAGATGGTGCGCCAGACCGAAGGCACTGGCCTGGGTCTCTACCTGGCGCGCGAACTGGTTCGCCAAGTAGGTGGCAGCATCACTGCCGAAAGCCCCGGCGTGGGCCGGGGCACCACCTTCCGGGTCACTCTGCCACTATCGAGCAAGGAGTCGGCATGAGCGCGCTCATCCTGGTGGTGGAGGACGAGCAACACCTGGCCGAGGGTATCGGCGAGAACCTGCAGCAGGAAGGCTATGCCGTGGAAATCGTGGGCGACGGCGAAAGCGCGCTCCAGCGTTGGCGGTCGGGCGGCATCGACCTCGTGATCCTCGACGTCATGCTGCCCAAGCGTGACGGGTTCACGGTGTGCAAGGCCATTCGCGACGAGGGTGGCCGTCTGCCCATCCTGTTTCTCACGGCCAAGACATCGGACGACGACCGCGTCTACGGCCTGGAGATGGGCGGCGATGACTATCTGGGCAAGCCCTTCAACCTGCGCGAGCTGCTGCTGCGCGTGCGCGGCATGCTGCGCCGGCAAGGCTGGTACGGACAGGCGCTCAAGACTGGCCCAACCACGCGCATTGCTGACGCCACGATCGACTTCGGCAAGGGAGAGGTCACTGATGCCCAGGGCGAGCACACCAGTTTGGCAGAAAAGGAGGCATTGATCCTGCGCTTGCTGGTCGAACGCGCTGGCGAGGTAGTATCGCGCGACGAGATCCTGGAGCGCGTGTGGGGCTACGAGGTTTCGCCTTCCACGCGTACCATTGAGCACATGGTGGTGCGCTTGCGCAAACTGATCGAGCCTGATCCCGAACGCCCGCGCTATCTGCACACCGTGCGCGGTCTGGGCTATCGCTTTTCCCCGCAAGGTGAAGGATGAGCGATCTTGGCGCCGTCTCGGCCGAGCTGCTGGCTCGCTACGACAGCGCCGGACCTCGCTACACCTCCTACCCGACTGCGGTGGAATTCCGCGAGGACTTTCAGGAGCCCGACTACCTGCGCGCGCTGGAGCGCGCAGACGCTTGCGGCGCTGCCCCGCTTTCCGTGTACACCCACCTGCCCTTCTGCGAGCGCCGCTGCACCTTCTGCGGTTGCCACTCCTTTGCCACCACTCGCAGAGAGGTAGCCGAACCATACCTGGAACATTTGCTGGGTGAGTTCGGCTTGGTCGCCCAGCGCTTGCCTCACCGGCGCAGGGTCGCGCAGTTTCACTTGGGCGGCGGCACGCCGACGTATTTTTCGCCGACCCAGCTCGATCGCCTGGTAGCCGGTTTCGCCCGGCACTTCGAATTCCTGCCCCACGCCGAGCTGGCAGTGGAGGTCGATCCTCGGGTGACCAACGAGGCGCATCTCGACACGCTGGCCCGGCTCGGTTTCAACCGAATCTCGATGGGTGTGCAGGATTTTTCGCCGGAGGTTCAGCAGGCCATCGGCCGCGGGCAGACGCGCGAGCAAACCACTGGCCTGGTCGCGCGCGCGCGCCAGCACGGCTTTGCCGGCATCAACTTTGACTTGGTCTACGGCCTGCCCGCGCAGCGGCCTGCGGCGTTCGCCGAGACTTTGGCCGAAACCGTGGCTCTGCGTCCCGATCGCGTCGCGGTCTACTCCTTTGCCTACCTCCCCATGGTGCGTAGCAACCAGAAGCTGATTGACGTGCGTGCGGTTCCTGACCGAGACACCAAGTTCCAGCTGCTGGCCATGGCCCGCCAGGCGTTCTTGACTGCCGG
>PMJE01000477.1:4224-7946 GCA_003157315.1 Myxococcales bacterium
CTCGGCTTCGGGGTGTCGGCCATCGGAGATGTGCGCGGGGCACTGGTGCAGAACGAGAAGAAACTGGCGCCCTACTACCGCATGCTCGACAGTGGGCAGCTGCCGGTGCAACGGGGCTACGCACGTTCCCGCGACGATGAGATCCGCCGCGACGCCATCCTGTCACTGATGTGCAACTTCACGGTCAACCGCGCGGCGCTGGAGGCAAAGTACGGCATCGTGTTTGCCGACTACTTCCGCGAAACCTTGGCCAAGCTCGCGCCCTTCGCAGAGGACGGCATGTGCCGCCTTGACGAGCACGGCGTGCATGCCATCGGCCTGGGCCAGATCTTCGTACGCAATCTGGCCATGTGCTTCGACGCCTATCTTACCCCGCGCCAACAGCTCGGTCGTCCGGTTTTTTCCCGGACGGTTTGAGAACCACGCGAATCGCTACTTGCCTTTGAAGTCGCGACAGACCTTGACGAGCGCCTTGATGTCCTCGGGCAAGATCTTGCCTTTGCTGCCCGGCATGACCACCTTGCCTGCCGCATCCTTGGCGCCGTCGGTGATTGCCTTCTCCCAGTCGGCGTCCTTGGCCGCAGCCTGCACCTTGGCGTCGGTCAGGTCCTTGATACTGAGCTTCTTGCCCATCGCAGTCTGCCCCTTGCCATCCTTGCCGTGACAGCCGGCACATTTCTGGGCGAAGGTTTCGGGCGCTCCAGCCAAGGCGGTAGCCGAGAGCCAGAGGGCAAGAAGGCCACTTCCGACGAGCGCGATCGTTGTACGCATGGGTTGGTCCACTCCTTCCTAGCTATAGACGCACACACTCTGCAACGGCTTCACGGGAAACGCCATGTAGGAAATCCGGATGCCACTGTCGGGCGTTACGGGGCGGTGATGCGCGAGTTGGTCGTGCCGTCGTGGCAGCCGTTGCAGGCCCCGGTCGACTTGGAATTGACGGGCATCTGCTTCTCGCCGTTGGCATTGCGTACCCGGATGTCAGCCCCGGCAAGATTCAGGGCAGAGTTCTCGTAGAAGAAGTTCCCCGTGCCGACCCCCGAGAATGCAGAATAGAAGGCGCCGGTGGTCAGCTTGACCCCCACCTCGACGCTATCTACCCCAGCGCCGGTGGAATCAT
Source organism: Myxococcales bacterium (assembly GCA_003157315.1). The sequence continues at coordinate 5,345 of PMJE01000477.1, forward strand.
AGACGGTTCCGGCGAACGCGAAGCCGTGGTTGTGACACGAACTCAAGCAGTTCAGCCCGGGGTTCATCCCGCTGTCTCCCTGGGTGGCCTGGTAGGCGTCGGGCCAGAACGACGACGTGCTGCTGGCTCCGCCGGCTCCGCCGGCGCTACCACCAGAGCTAGTTGCTCCACCCGTGCCCTTGCTCCCGCCAGAGCCGGTGGCACCGCCGGTTCCTGTGCTGCCGCCTGTGCCGGCGGAGCCCCCGCTACTGCCCAAGCCGGTGCCGCCACCCGTGCTCGTCGCTCCGCCCTTTCCGGCCGTGCTTGTCGTTCCGCCAGCACTCGTGGCTCCGCCTGCGCGGGTTGCTCCGCCAGTGCTCGTCCCTCCACCAGCGCTCGTCGCCCCGCCCGAGCTGGCTGCTCCGCCAGTGCTTGTCGTCCCGCCCGAGCTGGTTGCTCCGCCAGTGCTTGCTGCTCCGCCAGAACTCGTCACTCCGCCAGCGCTTGTCGCTCCGCCCGAAGTGGTTGCTCCGCCAGTGCTGGTTTCTCCGCCCGTGCTCGTCGTTCCGCCTGTGCTCGTTGTTCCGGCCGAGGTTCCACCAGAACTTGCCGAGCCGCCGGAGCTAGCCGGCAAGCCTGTGCCGCTCCCGCCGCCCCCTGTGCCGCCGCTGCCCAGCGCGCCGGGAGGCACGGTGCCGTTGCCATCCGACGAACAACCAGCCGCATGTACTGACGCGGCCATGAGCACTCTGAGAAACCACTTGTGCGAGATCTTCATGTTCCCTCCAATCGCTTGCTGGTGCCTGGTGCGGAACGAAACTCCGTGGTCCATCGATTTCGCTGTCGTCATTGCGGTCGCTTTTCATCAGTGTAGCAACGCATCTCGACCACGCCAGTAGGATTACCGTAGTTGCACTTCGGTTTCGTTCAATCTGTGCATTTTCTTGGATTACGTGTCGTATTGCGCCATCATGCTGCAAGCACGGAGCTATTGGCTCTACGCGGCACTGATCGCCGCCGAAAAGAAGATTGCCTTGCTTCTCGTCATCGCAAACGCTCCGACTGGCCTCGAGGTTCGAACCCGAGCAGCACAGCTCGTGGGCCTGCCTGCTGCTGACTTTTCACGCAGGTTGGCCGGAACTCTGCCGCGTGTACTTCTGGCCACAGCCCCGGTTGACCAAGTGGGAGCCCTTGTGGACGAGTTGGAGTCGCTTGGCTTTGCGGCACTCGCGTGCGACCCGGCGACTGCGCCAAGCGATGAGGACCGTTTGTTGGTCCGGGGCATCGACTTGCAGGCTGGTGCGCTTGCGTTCCTCGACGGAAAGGGCGAAGCCCACCCATGCCTCGGGCCAGCTGTGTCGCTCATCCAGCGCGGTGTGCGTGTGATCACGACCAGCGAGACGGTCAAGACCACTGAGCGTCGTCTGGATTTTGGCAAGGTGATTCTGACTGGCGGCCTCATGTTGACCAGCAAGGTCCAGAAGGAGTCGATCAGAACCGAGGAGAAGCGCGAGGCCTTCATTCTGCTGCAGCGGAACGACGGACAGCCCGATGCGATCGTCTACGAACGGCGGGTCGACTATCGGTTTCTGGGCGCCGACAAGCAGCCCGCCAGCTACGCCAACCTGGAAAGAACACTGGCCCTCCTGCACGCTCTGGCGCCCGCTGCTCCAGTCGACGACCGCGTGGCGAAGCCGGGGTTTGTGAGCGGCCTGCCCTTGACCGCGTCCGACCCTGTGGATCTCGCGCTGTACCTCGTCACGCTGGCCCGCACGCGTGGGTTCTAGTGAAAGCGAGCTTCGATAAGCGCGGGTCGACGATCCTGCCATTGACCAGTACGGAGATGCCCACGCCAAACACCTGGCCGGCCGCGAGGCCATTTTCCCTGCCGGAACCTGCTGGCTGCATCGCTTCGCCGGCGTGAAGTGCGCCGACGAGGGAGCGACGGCCCCGCCGAGCTGACTGTCGGTGAGGTCCTATCCGCGCAGCACGGTAACCACCATGGGTCACGCGGGAGCAAGTGGTGGGGGAAAGGTCCCTCGACACGTCTCCCATCCCTGCACTGACACCGCAGCCGACCGCCAGTTACAGGCCGATGCCTTGCACCGGCACCGGAACCAGGCTGCTTGAGTTTGAGTTGTTTCCCAGCTCCCCGTCGTTGTTCGACCCCCAGCACTGAAGCCCCCCATTCACCAAGGCGCATGTGTGTTCACTGCTTGATGCGATGGCGCGTGCTCCAGTTGTAAGACCCACCACAGCTGTCGGAACAGGCGTGTTCTGCGCCCAGTTCGTGGCGCCGATACCAATCTCCCGATTGTAGCCCCAGCATTGAACGCCGCCGTTGACCAGGGCGCAGGTGAAGTCCCAGCCCGCTGAGATGGCTTGCACGCCCGATGACAAGCCCTGAACCGGCACCGGGACGAAGCTTCCTGTCATCGAGCCGTCACCCAATTGCCCAAACTGGTTCCACCCCCAGCACTGGGCTCCGCCGTCGACCACGACACATGTGTGATCGGCACCGGCCACGACAGATTGCACCCCGGTCGACAGTCCCTCGACCGCTGAAGGGACCAAATGCATAGCCTGGCGATCTGGCCCATTGCCCGTCTGGTCCAGGCCATAC
>PMJE01000060.1 GCA_003157315.1 Myxococcales bacterium
ACTAGGGTTCCGATGGCGGATTTGCCATTCCTCCCGATGATGAGATCTCCCTCCCAATGCCCGGGAACGGCTCGGTCGGACACCTCCGCCGGTCGGTCCGCGATCATAACCATGTCGCACATTCGACCTTTGGGAATGGCGCGTCCCTTGGATTTTCGCTGCGTTCGCCCTGTGCGCAGGCATCTGGTCAATTCCTTTCTCAGTGTCCCGCGCGTCTGAACGAAAAGCGATTGATAGATAGTTTCGTGTGAGACACGCATGCTTGGATCCAAGGGGTAGTCGCGAACCAGCCGAGCCGCAATCTGCTGCGGTGACCAGCGTTCCAACAGTCTGCGCTCAACTTCCCTTCGCAGCGGAGCATTCGCCTCCAATTTCCTCGCGCGCGGTCGACAGCTACGCTGACCCGCAGTCTGTTCGGCCCGGACAGCTCGATACGCCTCGCTCTTCCCATTGGCATTCACTTCCCGCGAGATCGTAGAAGGGGCTCGCCCAAGCCCCTTTGCTAGACGGCGGAAGGAGTGGCCGAGGACAAGGCCCCCTGACAGCTCTTCACGCTCCGCACAGGAAAGTCGCCGTGGTGAGCGCACCCGAGTCTTCCTCTTGAACTTGATCCTGCCGTCCAGAAGCCTCTGAATCGACTTCGTCGAGCATCCGACGGCTGCCGCCACCTTGGCGAAGGTTTCTCCTGCCGTGATTCGACGATGAATTTCGTCGTGTTCCGTTCCAGTCAAATGCTTTCCCTGTCCATCTCCCCAGCGTCGCATACAAACCTCCATTCGAGTCGTTTACTCGTCGGGCCGTTGCGTCGTTGGCTTGAGACCGCCCTCATTTGAATGGACACTACGAAGGAGGCGCTACAGGTGAAACCTTTCGAAAGAGGGGAAAGACTGACATCCGAATCGAACACGAGAATCGCGCAGCTTTTATTGCGGAATGCAAGGTTTGGCGTGGACCAGAATCCTTCAAAGAGGCAGCAGAGCAACTCCTGGGCTATTTGACCTGGCGGGATGGAAAGACCGCGTTGATCTTCTTCAATACGCACGTCAAGGGCTTCAAGGGCATCCAGGACAAGGTGCCCTCAAGTCTGCGGGAGCACGAACTATTTCTCAGAGAGAAACCCACACACGCGGGGGAATGGCGTGCCGTCTTTCGCCTGCGTGACGACGAGGCACGGGAGGTCGTGGTCCAAGTATTCCTCTTTGACCTGTACCTCACGGGGGACGATGTCTAAAGCCGTTGAAGCTCTCGTAGACAGTGCAAGTGGAAAGAACAGGGACTGATCGGGATCTTGTGGGCCCACGAAATCCGTTCCGCAGGAAGAAAAAGCGGCAATAGGGATCGCGTGCGGAGCCAACAATGGATCAGAGAGAAGCAAGGGAAATCCGGGCAGCTGGCGACGCTGCCGACGACCTTGTGAAGGTCGCGGAAAAGTGTAGAAGCCAAACCGTATCCATGACCAAGGCCGACCTCATCACGGTCATCGCCGACAAGCTCAGGTTCCCTTGGGCGCGTGCAGAGCTGCTGGTTGATGTGGTCTTCGGCCACCTGGAGCAGTCAATGAGTCGCGGGGAGAAGATCGAAATCCGAAATTTTGGCAGATTCACCGTGCGCCAGTACCACACCTACGACGGTCGCAACCCGCGCACCGGTAGATGCGATTTTGTGAAGGCAAGATGGCGCTTAGAATGACTATGCTCAAAAAAGTGGCAGTCGCAGCCAGCCAGGCTGTGCAGGCTGAGGCCGCTCCAGCGCCTGTACGACGCTACCGGGCGTTAATGGTCCGGGGCACGTTGGTGGTCTTTGTGGCGGCTTTTGCCGTACTGACTCTTCTGGTCAAAACTATTCCTTCTTTTGCAATTGACCTGCACATCACCAAAGCCATCCAGATGATTCATTTTCCGGCCTTTACCTGGCTGATGAACGCCATTAGCTGGCCGGGGTTTGTGCCACAATCCATCATCATTTCCGCGCTGATTGTCGTATTGCTTTTTTGCTTTGGTTTACATTGGGAAGCCGTTGTGGCGCTGGTTGGGGCGGTTTTTCCCACTGCGGTCAATTTGTTGGTAAAGGACCTGGTTGGGCGACCGCGCCCTGACTCCAGCCTGGTAAATGTCTATGCAGCGCTGACCGATTACAGCTTCCCGAGCGGGCACGTCATGTTCTATTTAGGCGTGTTTGGTTTTGTCTGGTTCCTGGCTTTTACACTGCTGAAACATTCAATAAAACGCACGTTGCTGCTGGTGTTGTTTGGAATCTTGATCGCTTTGGTCGGTGTGTCACGCATTTACGTAGGCGAACACTGGGCCAGCGACGTATTGGGGGCCTATTTGCTTGGCAGCGTGACCCTAGTAGCCATTATCCAGTTCTATATTTGGGGCAAGACGCGCTTTTTCGTTCACCAACCTGCAGCACCGACTGAGCCTCAGCCCAAATAGAATAGATTTGATAGACTTCCCGGCTATATTCAGGAAATCAGAAGGTTAAAGGGAGAAGCAATCGTTCCCGTCAAGCTGGGTATAGGGATACCTTGGGCATGTAGGTTAATGTAGTTGACGTAAGATCTGTTATCAGCGGTTTTTGCGGATGCGATTTTGCTGAAGGAAAAGTGGCGCTTGAAATGCCTATGCTCCTCTCATGCTCCCTATGTTCCCTCTCTCATGCTCCGAACGGGTGCCCGCGCCGGCGCTGATACGCTTCGAGGTACAGTCGCTCATATGCCTCCGCAGCCCTCGCCCATGAGTAGTCCTGCTGCATAGCCTGCCGGCGCATGGCGGCTATGTGAGCTGGCCGATCGAAGTAGGTTGAGACTGCCCAGCCCATGGTATTGGCGATGGCCGACGGGTAGAGGTCGTGAAACACGAAACCGGTTCCCGCACCGGCGCGCTCGTCGTAGTTCTGTACAGTGTCCACCAGACCGCCGGTCGCGCGTACGATGGGCAGGGTACCGTAGCGCTGACTGTACATCTGACTCAGCCCGCACGGCTCGTAGCGCGAAGGCATGAGCAAGAAATCGCAGCCTGCCTCGATCCGGTGGGCCAGGCCGTCCTGAAACCCGATGTATGCGCGGAACTTGTCGCCTCGGCGGGCACACAGCGAGGAGAAGAAATGCTCGGCATCCCCGTCGCCCGAGCCCAACAGGACCATCTGCAGATTCCAACCCAGGACGTGGTCAAGCGTGTGCGCCAGCACATCAAAGCCCTTTTGCGGTGTGAGACGCCCGACTACGCCGAAAAGCGGCACATCAGGACGTTGGGGCAAGCCCATTTCCCTTTGCAGGGCAGCCTTGCACACCGCCTTTCCGGCCAGGTCGTCCTTGTCGAAGCGCGCGGGCAAGTGCGGATCCGTGGCGGAATTCCAAGTCTCCACGTCGATGCCGTTGAGCACGCCGCGTAGGTCGCGACCGCGCGCGGCCAGCTCGCCGTCGAGGCCGAAGCCGTAGCTCGGAGTTTGGATCTCGCGCGCGTAGGTCGGGCTCACGGTGGACAGGAGGGTGGAGTGCCGGATGGCAGCCTTCATCAAGTTCATGTCGCCGAAGTGCTCGAACTCATTCGAGTTGAAATGATTCCAGCCTAGGCCGGTAATGAACAGTGCGCCGCTCTCCCAATTTCCCTGGTAGGCCAGATTGTGAATGGTGTACAGGCTGGCGCTGGCGTGTAGCGGCTTGGCCCACTCGACTGTGTTCACATACACTGGCACCAGGGCGGTCTGCCAATCGTTGGCATGGATGACGTCAGGAATCCAACCCAGCACTTTGCACAGCTCAAGCGCGCCCCGCGAGAACAGGGTGAAACGTTCCAGGTTGTCTTGGTATGACTGGCCGGGCGGTCCGTAGAGATCGGGCCGATCGAAGAATCGGTTGTACTCGATGAAATACACTGGCACGTCGCTACCGGGGAGCCGACCCATGCGCACGCCCGCCCAAGCTGTGCCAAAGTACATGGGAATCGGGACCATGCCTTCCAGACGCTCCAGATCGTTCCACGGGATGCCCTGGTAGAGCGGCATCACCACCCGTACATCGATACCCCGGCTCGCCAGCGCCCGCGGCAGGGCGCCTGCCACGTCGGCCAGACCCCCGGTCTTGCGGNNACCTCCGAGGCCACGAACAGGACCTTGAGTGGCGCCTTGGCGGGAGGCGGAGGCACAATCGAAAAGTCGCTCGGCGAGTGGCGACTGTCGCGCCTGCCAGCAGTGCCCGGCGCTGGCCGGGCGACCGCTTGCTCGGGAGTCCGAGTTGAGCGAGGCTTCTTGGCAGATGAAGGCATCCCCTGCTTCCTGCCAGACGCGTCCGCAGACTTAGCCCCAGCGTGCCGGGCCTTGCTCTCGACCCCGGGCTGCGAACGGTGGACGGTCGACGCTCGGCTTCCGCTGCGCCTAGGTGGCGTAGATGCGGTAGTCGATGTCCGGGAAGATGTTGTCTTGTGCTTCAATGCTAGCCAAATAGGGCTCGTCCACCGCGCCCTTAGTCAAGTCTTCGTAAAGCCGGGTGAAACGGACAATATGCTCGTTGAATCTGCGCGTGGCGTACGGCACGGTCGTGCCGGTGGACATGATGAATGTCCAGTCACTGGCCTGGGCCAGCATCAACTCGCGGGCGGCCTGCTTGAGCGCCCGTACCGTAAGCGGGTTGGTTGCGCCCCAGTGCCGGCGCGCCAGTTCCACCATGCGCTCGCCCGCGGCGTGGATGTGGCGCCAGGTCCACGCGTTGCTTTCGTTCACCCACTGCTCGCCGTAGCCTTTGAGTCCCCAGGATGAGGTGCCCGGGGTGGCGAGCTGGTTGGTCGGATGCCGGTCGAGGTACTCGCTCGGCGTGATGGGCTGAATGACACTTTGGTCGAAGTGAAGTTGGCGATAAACATCGGACAGGAAGATCGGACCTTCGTACCACCAGTGCCCGTACAGCTCGGCGTCGTAGGGGCTGACGATGATGGGCGGCCGGTCCATGCCCGCGGCCAGACGCTGCGCCTGCTTCTCCAT
>PMJE01000162.1 GCA_003157315.1 Myxococcales bacterium
AGCGGGATGGCGGCGCCGCCCGGCAAGCCGAAGATGATCTCCACGCCTTCGCGCTCCAGACACTGCACGACCTTCTCGCCGCCAGTAGGGATCTTCTGCTGGGCTTGGACCGCGTCCGCCGCTTTCCCGTGAAGTTGCGCTTTCTGGCGCGACTTTGTCTTCTTCTTCGCTCCCGTCTTTGCCATCTTTGCCTTTTCTCTCACAAATTGTCAGACTTGCGATCTCAGATCCGTAGAAACATGACGATCATGAGACCAATTTGTATCACATCTGCGCCTTGCCGCCATGAAGATCTGCATTTCGACAGCAAATTGCATTCTCTCGTCGTACCTTCGCATCCATTGCGCGTCATTCAACCATCAACAAGGGATGCTCTCAGCCCCCACGGTCGCTTGACCCTGCAATGCGCTGGCTGACATACTATGTGTATGAAACGTACAAATCTTGTGCTTGATGAGCAGTTGCTCGAACAGGCGACCCGCCTCGCTGGACAGAAGACCTACTCGCGAACTGTGGGACTTGCACTGGAGGACTTCGTAAGACGAATGCAGGCGCGGCAGATCCTCTCCCTGAGTGGCAGTGGTGCATGGCAAGGCGATCTCGCGGCTATGCGTGACGACTTCGCTCCTCGCCGAAGTCGCAAGGCGAGGGGACGCGCCACATGACCTTGGTGGACACGTCAGTCTGGATCCAGGTCTTTCGCCAGCGCAATCCCTTGCAACTCGAAGGGCTGGTTCCCCTCGACGAGGTGGCGGTGTGCCTGCCCATCATTCAGGAGATTTTGCAGGGGTTTCGCGACGAACACGCCTTTCGCGTCGCTCGCGCGGCCCTGCTGGCTATGCCCATCGTGGAATCGCCGCTGGGCCAAGACGTTTTCCTCGAAGCCGCAGACCTCTTTCGCCGAGCCCGTCGAGACGGGTTGACCGTGCGTTCTGCCGTCGACTGTCTGATTGCAACGTGCGCCATCCGAAACGATCTGGTCGTGCTCCACCATGACCGTGACTACTCAGCCCTGGCCCGAATTTCGCCGCTGCGTCAGCGATCCCTCGGAGGTTCACGCAGTTCGTAGCAGCACGCCAGCGCATTGCGAGTGGATCGAGCCGTCGCCAGCAAGCGCGCGTCAACTCACCTATTTCCATTCCCATTCCCCTCCCCACTTAGTTTTCCCCGGCTCCGGTGGTTCATCCCAGTCGAAGGTCCAGGCCTGATTCGCGGGCCGCGTGATCGAAAGCTCCATGTAGTTCTCTCCATGCTCGATCACGATAGCGCGTTCGGGGATGGCCTGAGCAACAGGCTCTACGAACGAGCCAAGCTCGAAAGAATACGACACCGGGCTCCCAGGCGCCAAGGTCCCGACGTGCAAGACGTGCCACTCCATCTGAATCGCGTCTTCAATCACGTTCCCCACGATCGGCTCCACAAACCGAATCTGGCGAGCGGCTTGCTCGGCGGTGGTTGCGAGTTCGGGATACTTGGCCGCCGGAAAGCGGGGCGACAAGTCCAAGCGCACCGTGACGGTGAGCTTTCCGGCTCCCAGGGGCAAGTTGGGCTGACTGAAAATCTCAATCGAGTGCAGTCGCTCAAGATAGACGAGCGGCGAGGGAGACAGCGGGAACACCCTGCTTCGCTTGGGCTCGTATCCGGGAAGGTATGAGACGTTTGGAACCTCGCTGCCGTAGGCCGGCAACCTGCCGGCCTTGACCTTGTGTCCGTCCCAGGCGACATCGACCACGAGACAGTAGACCTCCCTGCGGATCTTGTCGGGCGTATGGTCGTTCAGAACGATCAGTGCTAGCCCGAGTGCAAGAAGCCAGCGCCGGCGCATGCTTCGTTCCTAACACTGATGCCGATCACATGGCGGGAAAATAGTCGGATCTGCTCAGACGTCCCAATGATGGCGTCTCTACTCGACCGTCACGCTCTTCGCCAGATTGCGCGGCTGATCGACGTCGTTCCCGCGCGCCAGGGCCACCGCGTAGGCCAGCATCTGCAGAGGCAGGACGGTCAGCAGCGGCTGCAGCAGCGACGGCGCATCGGGCACCCACAGCACGTCCTCACAGTGCTGGAGAATCGCCGTGTCGCCCTTGGTAGCCACCGCGATGACATGGCCCTCGCGGGCACGCACCTCGGCCAGGTTGGACAGCACCTTTTCGTAGCCCTTGCCCTGGGGCACGATGATCACGACGGGCAGGCCGTAGCCGATGAGGGCGATGGGGCCATGCTTCATCTCGCCAGCGGCATAGCCCTCGGCATGGATGTAGGAAATCTCTTTCAGCTTGAGCGCACCCTCAAGCGCGATGGGATAGTTGGTACCCCGCCCGAGGAAGAGGAAGTCACGCGCATTCTTGTACTTGCGGGCCAACTCCTTCAGGTCGCCGCAGTCCTTGAGCGTCTCGCTCATCTTGTGCGGGATATTCAGCAACTCGCCCACCAATTCGGTGGCCGCCACGCCGGCCAGGGCGCCGTTACGTCGGCCCAGGTGAATGGCCAGCAGAGCCAGCGCCGCGAGCTGGGCGGTGAAGCACTTGGTGGACGCAACGCCGATCTCAGGGCCGGCATGCGTGTAGAGCACCAGGTCCGAGATGCGCGGAATCGCGGAATCGACCACGTTGCAGATGGCGAAGGTGCGCGCCCTACGCGCGCGTGCCTCCTTGACTGCCGCCAGGGTGTCGGCGGTCTCGCCGCTCTGGGAAATGCCCACCACCAGATCCCTCGATCCGACCACCGGCTCCCGGTAGCGGAACTCACTGGCCAGATCCACTTCACAGGGAATGCGGGCGATGTTCTCGACCAAGAACTTGCCAACCAAGCCGGCGTGATAAGAGGTCCCGCAGGCAATGATGACCACGCGGCCGGGCAGCGGCGTCACCTCTTGATCATCCAGGACAGCGTCGTGGCTGTCGGGCAGCAGACGTCCGCGTAGGGTGTCGGTCACCGCGTGCGGCTGCTCGTAGATCTCCTTGAGCATGAAGTGCGGATAGCCGGCCTTCTCAGCCTGTGCTGCGGTCCAGGTCACGCTGCGCGGCTTGCGCACGACTGGGTTTCCTTCGAGATCGGTGATGCGCGCGCCCGCGCGGTCCAGTTCCACTACGTCGCCGTCCTCGAGGAACAGCATCTCGCGGGTTTGTTCCAAGATGGCGGCTGCGTCCGAGGCGAGGAACATCTCGCCTTGCCCGACCCCCACCACCAGCGGGGATGCATTCTTCGCCGCCACCAGCACACCCGGGCTGTTGTCAGACAGCACGACGATGGCAAACGCGCCCTTCACCTGGACCAGGGCTGCCCGCACCGCTTCGACCAGCGAGGCCGCGCCGGCCTGCAAGGCCTCGTCGATCAGGTGGGCCAGCACCTCGGTATCAGTTTGCGATGAGAAATGGCGGCCCGAAGCGATGAGCCGCTCGCGCAGCTCAACGTGGTTCTCGACGATCCCGTTGTGTACGACCGAGATGGGGCCGGCCTTGTGCGGATGGGCGTTTTCATCGGAAGGCCGGCCGTGGGTCGCCCAGCGCGTGTGTCCGATGCCGTACCCGCCCACCGGACGCTCATCGGCCAGCAATTTTTCCAAAGCCGCCAACTTGCCCTGGCAGCGCACCAGATGGGCCTGGCCGCCGTTGCCCACGGCGATCCCGGCCGAGTCATAGCCCCGGTACTCCAGCCGGCGCAACCCGCCCAGCAAGATGGGTGTCGCTTCACGTGCTCCTACATAGCCAACGATTCCACACATGGGTCTAGCCTATATTCATCTACCTAGACTGCTGGCACGACGCCAAAATTCTTTTCAGCCCCCGCCCACCGGTAGTAGGCGGCCATAGTGCTGACGGAACCGGCCGCGCCGGCCAGGCTGCGAAGGACGGATATTATACAGCAGGTCTCTGCGGTCCGCGGCACGCACTGCGGCCAAGGCTGTCCCCTGCAGAACACCTTTTTCTTGCCCGCGCAAGCGCTTCCTTGCGGGCCCAGGTTGACAGGCTTGGCTTCACGGGACTTCGGATGCAATACTCATGGGGGATGGACGACTTCCACTGCTCCTTCTGCCAGAAGCGCCGGCGCGAGGTGCGGAAGCTCATCTCAGGCCCGCGGGTCTTCATCTGCGACGAGTGCGTGGCTCTGTGTAACGACATCATCGCCAAGGAAGAGGCGGCAGAACGCCCGCGCTACCCGCGACCGCGCGAGATCTACGACGAGATCGATCGCTACGTGATCGGCCAGGAGCGGGCCAAGAAGGCCCTGTCGGTTTCGGTGTACAATCACTACAAGCGCATCGGCCAGCACGGCAAGGCCGGTGACGTCGAGATCCAGAAGGGCAACATCCTGCTGATTGGGCCCACCGGCTGCGGCAAGACCCTGCTGGTACAGACCCTAGCGCGCAAGCTGGACGTACCCTTTGCCATGGCAGATGCCACCACGTTGACCGAGGCCGGCTACGTGGGGGAGGACGTGGACAGCGTGATCAAGGCGCTGTACCGGAACGCAGGCAACGACGCCGACAAGGCGGCGCGGGGGATTGTCTGCATCGACGAGATCGACAAGATTGCACGCAAGGGGGGCGGGCCCTCGGTTACCCGTGATGTGTCGGGGGAGGGCGTGCAGCAGGCCCTGCTCNNGCTCAAGATTCTGGAAGGCAAGCAGGCCACCATCACGCCCGACGGCGCACGCAACCGGCCCCAGCAGGAGTTGGTGCAGGTCGATACCACCAACATCCTCTTCGTATGCACGGGCGCCTTTAACGGTTTGGAAGAACTGGTGCGCCGACGCACGGGAACGCGCGGCCTCGGTTTCGGCGCCACCATCAACAAGAGCGACGAATCGAAGAACGACCTGCGGGCGATGGCGCGCACCGAGGACCTCATCAAGTATGGGATGATCCCCGAGTTCATGGGCCGCCTGCCCATCATCGTGGCTGCTGACGAGCTGGACGTGGACGACCTCATGGCCATCCTGTGGAAGCCCAAGAACGCGCTGGCCAAACAGTATGAACGTCTGCTGGAGCTCGAAGGCGTCAAGCTTCGGTTCACCGAAGACGCTTTGCGCGGCGTGGCCGAGGAGGCCGCGCGGCGGAAGTCCGGGGCGCGCGGGCTGCGCGCCATCCTGGAAGAAGTCATGCTCGACGTGATGTATGAGATTCCATCGCTTAGTGGGGTGACAGAATGCGTGGTGACCCGCGATGTAGTCGTGTCGCGCGGACGCCCGCAACTAGTGCGGGAGAAAAAGGCGTCGTAGACTCTCGGGCGGGTGGCCGATATTTGTTGCTAAACTTGGTACGGAAGTCTACCGAAGTTCTCTCACAGGCCCGTCTAATGCTAGGAGGACCATGCTGACTGACAGTGAAAAGACGCAAATCCGAGAGGTTTTGGAGGGGGCAAAGAAGCGTCTGGCACGCACCGGCCAGCACGCGCTCAGCTATTCCATGAACCACGAACGCAACATCGGCCGCGATTCCATCGACGAATCGATGGAGGAGGAGATCTTCTCCACCGAAATGCGGCTGCACGATCGCGAGAAGTACCTGTTCAGCAAGATCGACAAGCAACTCGCTCGCCTGGACAGCGATTCCATCGACACCTGCGAATCGTGCGGCGAGGCTATCTCGTTCAAGCGTTTGCTTGCGCGACCCGTGACCACGCTGTGCATCGACTGCAAAGAACAACACGAACGCGAGGAAGCGGCGGTTGAGCAGTCTGGTCGTGGTGGCGCCCTCGATGCGAGCGCAGGTGATGAGCTGGGCGGAGCTGGGGCGACTAGCGACGAGTGAGCACGGTTTTCTGTCAAAGGCGGCCCAGACCGCCCCGGGCTCGCTTCCGGCCCGCGACTCAAGCCCTTCCGCTCGACGACGCTTGACCCAGTGACGCTTGTCTGTCGGCTGCAGCATTCCTCTGCTATAGTGTTTTCACCTTCTATTGCACGGTCCGCCTGATGCCCGAAAGTCGCTATCGTATCACTGAGCGAATTGCTGCCGGTGGTATGGCCGAGGTGTTCAAGGGGGTAGCGGAGTCGTTGCAGGGTTTCCGCAAGAATGTCGCCATCAAGCGGATCTTGCCGAATCTGACCAAGAACCAGAAGTTCGTGACCATGTTCTTGGACGAGGCGCGGCTCTCGCTCTTCCTGCAGCACGCGAACATCGTCCAGGTCTTCGATATCGGACGCGCCGACGACACGTATTTCATCGTCATGGAGTTCGTGGACGGGGTCGACCTCAAGGCCATCCTCGAATGGCGGCGACGTATCCGCAAGCGCCTGACCATAGGCCAGATCCTCTACATGATCATGGAGGTCTGCAAGGGTCTGGCCTATGCCCACGACCTGCTCAACCCCGAAACCGGCCGGCCGCTGGGCATCGTCCACCGTGATATCTCGCCGGCGAACGTTCTCATTTCACGCAACGGCGAGATCAAGCTGGCTGACTTCGGACTGGCCAAAGCCGCCAGCCAGGTGGAGGCAACCGACCCGGGAGTGGTCAAGGGCAAGATGAGCTACCTGTCGCCCGAGGCCGCCCGCGGGGAGAACGTGGATCACCGGGCCGACATTTTCGCGGTGGGCATCCTGCTTTACGAGGCGCTGACCAGCAAACGCCTGTTTTACGGCGAGAGCGACTACCAGACCGTGGAGATGGTCCGCAACGCCAAGATTCCACCAATCGCGCAGCAAAACCCGGAGGTGGAGCCCGAGTTCGAGGAGATCGTTCGCAAGGCGCTCGCCCGGCGGGTCGAGGACCGCTTCCAGTCGGCAACCGACTTGCAGGACGCGCTGGCGCACTATTGGTTTTCGCGGGGACTGAAGATGATCCAGCGCGACATTGCAGATCTGGTCCGCGCCTGCCAGGAAGAACAGAGCACGGCGTCGTCGAGCGGCCGAACCAAAAAGCCCAACCTCATCGACACAATCCTGCACGAAGAGCTCGACGCCTTCACCTCGGTCGGCTTCNNGTGGTCCCAGGAAACCGACTGGCCGGCTCGCCGCACCGGTGTGCAGCTGACCGAACGTCCGGCTCGTGACACCATCACGGACATGGCCGCTGCCCGAGCCAGCGCATCGCTACCGGTGGCGGGCCTGCCAGCTTCCGGGGCTGCAGGGCAAGGCCGGTCCACACCGTCCAGCTTCTCGCCCCGGGAGCCGGGGCGTAGCGCGGCCTCTTTGGTTGCAGTCTCCAGTCTTGAATCTCAGCCCACGACCGCGCCCATTTCCGGGCTGGAAAGTCGCGGCCCGCGCAGCTTGCCGCCGGCGAGGGGTCTGCTCATTGGCGTGATGGTCGCCGCGGTGGCGGCTGGGGCACTGCTGGCGTGGATTCTGGTCGGACGTTAGGCCGTCGCTCGAAGTGTCTGGTTCGGTTTGCCGGCTCCGGCACCTGCGGCGCTATAGCGCCTTCTTGACCAGATCCTGGATGCGCGCTCGCGGTACCGCACCCACGACCTGACCCACCACCTGGCCGTCCTTGAACATGAGCAGGGTCGGGATGCTGCGGATCTCGAGTTGTGTAGGAACCATGGGGTTCGCATCGATGTCGCACTTGCCCACGCGAATCCTGCCGGCGTACTCCTGCGCCAGAGCCTCCACATGCGGCGCTATGGCGAGGCATGGGGTACACCAGGTGGCCCAAAAATCCACCAAGATGGGCAACGAAGACTTGAGGACCTCGGCCTCGTAGTTGCTGTCAGTTACGACAACTATGTTATGGCTCGCCATGGTTCGGCTCCTTTACCACAGTCGTTCCGGACGGGGGAGGCCGAATCGTCACCGGCCTCCTCACATCCATGTTGTTAGATGCTGGCTGCTCGAGGTGTGGTTTGTGGCCGCTGAGTTTGTGGCCGCTCCGCCGAAGGAGTGGTATTTTGCCAGCTGCGGTTTCCCGCAGAAGCTCAAGCCCAAATGTCCGTCAAGTTGTTCATCCCCCAGGAGACAGTTGACTCCTGGCTCTCTGCCGAACGGGTGAATCTCGAGGGCGAGATGCTGCAGCTTCCAGGGGGAGGGGTTGTGCTGCGGCTGGTCCCGGGCTGCTATTTCATAGGTGTGCAAGCGGGCAGCGATGAGGCCTTCAAGCTGCTGGGCAAGGTCAAGGCGAAGGCTGCGGTCTCCGCACTAGGGGCTGAGATGTACATGAACTCGGTCATCCTGGGCGAGACCGCCTACGAGGTCGAGGTCGGGTTCGTGGCCAAGCCGGTGGGCAGCGCCGGGCCGGACGCGGCGGTCGTGGCCGCGGTTGCTAGTATCTAGAAACAATCGCGTGGGCCCCGATCGCGTTGTCATCGGCACAAGGGGCAGCGCCCTGGCGCTCTGGCAGGCCGATCACGTGGCAGCGCTGCTGCGTGTGGCCCACCCAAGCCTGGTAGTCGAGCGCAGCATCATCGTCACCACCGGCGATCGGACGGGGCCGGCCTGGGAGGCGGGCGGCAAGGCCGTGTGGGTCAAGGAGATTGAGGCGGCCCTGCTCGCAAGCGAGATTGATCTGGCGGTTCACAGTCTGAAGGATGTGCCGGCCGAATTGGCCCCCGGGCTGGTGCTGGCCGCGATCCCCCTGCGCGCGGACGCGCGCGACGCGCTGGTCAGCCGCGATGGGGCCACGCTTGCCCGTCTGCCAACCGACGCGCGCGTGGGCACAAGCAGCCTGCGCCGCATCTGCCAGGTCAAGGCGCTGCGACCGGACCTGCGCCTGGAAGCTCTGCGCGGCAATCTCGACACGCGACTGCGCAAGGTGGCCGATGGCATGGTGGACGCGGCCATCCTCGCCTGCGCAGGTCTTGACCGTCTTGGTCTGTCGCATCACATTGCGGAGCGAATCCCGGTTGAGAGCATGCTGCCTGCCATCGGGCAAGGTGCACTTGCGATCGAATCGCGAGAGGTAGACCAGAGCGTGCGCCTCCTCTGTCGTGCGCTGGCTGACGAGGAGGCGGAGGTCACCGTGATGGCTGAACGTGCGCTGTTGGGCCGCCTGGGAGCTGGCTGTCGCACGCCCGTGGCGGGAACCGCTCGCGTGCACGAGGGAAAACTGGAGCTATGGGGCTTGGTCGGCCGCCCCGACGGAGCGACCCTGCTGCGCGAGCACGTGGCCGGCCCCCCGTCCGACGCCCAAGCCCTCGGTTGGTCACTTGCCGAAGCCCTTCTTACGCGGGGGGCCGATCGCATCCTCGCCGAGTTTCGCTAGTCACTAGCGCGTGGGGAGCCCGCCGGCACTTCGGGACGGACAGCCCACCCCTACCCTCCCCCGCGCGCTTCGCGCGCGCCCTCGCCGGCGGCGTACCGTCGCGCGAGGCCGAGCGAAGCGAGCGGGGAGGTGGTGGCTGGTGGGGGGCCGAAGGGCTTGGGAACCCTTTGAGGGTTCCCATAACTTTTTGTACCAAACTGCCGAACGACACTATGATCCCATGGTGATCGAGGATGTCGTTTGCTAAGCGCGACATAGGGCTGGCGGCCTTGGGGCTGCTGGCCGCCTGCGCTCATCGAGAGGCCGAACCGACCTCCGTGGAGCAGCTCAACCGAAGCATCGAGTCGCTGCGGGGCAAGAACGCGGAGTACGCCAAGCAGGTGGAGGAGTTGGAAAACCGCGTGTTCATTCTGGCCGACCAGCTCGAAAGCCGGAAGGTCAACGAACAAAAGGTGGCGACGCCCCAGCTTCCTACGGTCAAGCTGTACCCGGAGAATGAATCGGCCGCACCGGAATCGCCCCTAGCCCCCGCTACCACAATGGTGGCCTCCGAATCGGAGGTCGAATACGTGGGCGAGGCAGCCAAATCGAACCGCAACCGCCCGGTTCTCCGCCTTCATGGTGAACAAGAGCCGATGCTGGTGGAACACCCCACGACGGACAGGGAAGAGCGCGGAGCACACCGCGACAACCAGGGGTCAGGCGCACGCGCAGGTCGCAACCCTGACATGGAAGCGTTCAGGCTCTATCGGCGATCCTACGAGGCGCTTCGCCTGGGCAAACACGATGAAGCCGCGGACGGGTTTCGCGAATTCTTGCGGCGCTACGCCGCGCACGACCTGGCTGACAACGCCCAGTACTGGCTGGGCGAGTGCTACTACGATGTGAAGGACTTCGCTTCCGCGGTACGTGAGTTCCGTCGCGTAGTCGAACGCTTTCCCCACGGCAACAAAGTCCCTGATGCCTTGCTGAAGGTCGGCTACAGCTATCTGGCTCTCGGCAGCGTCGATGCGGGCAAGCAGACCCTCGAACAACTTGTCCGATCCTATCCGCGACACGAAACCGCCGTGCTGGCAACGGCTCGCCTGGCTGAGCTCGAACGTGCAGGGCCCGCGCACCCGTCGCACGACGCCCGTCCGCCTGCCGACCCGCCTGCGAAAACTGCGCACGCTCCCGAGGAGGTCCCGTGAGGCTAGTCCAAGTTGCTATCCTGCTTTCCGCCGCAATGGCGGCGGCACTGCCGGCCTCGGCCCAGACCTGGGGGACAACCCGCATCCCGCCTGGGGTCCAGGAGTTGAAGAATGCTCCCGACCAAGCCGCGTCGCCGGATACCACCGACGCGGAGATGACGCCCATCCTTGCTCCGGCTGGCCAGCGCAGCAACCGTGGGTCGCAGACGCTGGGCGACGGAACCAAGGATCCAGCCGCAAGACGAATGGAGGAAACGGCTGCGGGCCTAATCCCCCCTGGTGGCGTCATGGGGCTCGAGTCCGGGCCGGGAGACGCGCGCGGCGCGCCGAGCGTGGCTGCCGGACAAGGCGGGGGACAGGTGCCAGAGCTTCACGTGGTGCAGAAGGGCGACACCCTGTGGAGCATTTGCTCTAGGTACTTCGGCGACCCTTGGCGCTGGCCTCGCTTGTGGGCTGCCAACCCGCTTGTCACCAACCCGCACTGGATCTTCCCGGGCGACATCCTCCACCTCGGTTCGTCCGGGGGCGAGGCCCCTGTGCCTCTTGCCGGCGGCGACAAGGCTGCCAAGGACTCGGCCCACACGTTTTCGTCGGATCGCCTGAACGCTTTGTCTAGCAACGCTGTGGTGTTGCGCGAAGTCGGCTTCATCGAAGCCAATGATCTCGCACAAGCCGCCACATTGAGCGGTTCGCGCGAAGAGAAGGTCCTGTTGGCCTCTGGCGACCAGGCCTACCTGCGCTTCCCCAAAGATCGCCCCATTCGCGCAGGCGAACGCTATTCCATTTTCGAAACCGAAATGGCCCATCCGGTGCGAGATCCCGACACTGGCAAGGTCTATGGCTACCTGGTCAAGGTCCGCGGCGACATCGTGGTTGATCAGATCGCGGGCGAGGACACCGCACGCGGGACAATAACCGACGTGGTCGACACCATCGAGCGCGGCAGCCGCGTGAGCACCGCCATCCGGCAGTTCAGGCGCATCGAGCCGCGCCCGAGTGAGGTGAACTTGGAGGCCCGCGTGGTGGCTGCGTTCACGCCCGCGCAGTTTCTGGCGGCGGAACGTTTCGTGGTCCTCAACCGGGGCCGGCGCGATGGCGTTCAGGTCGGCAACCGCAATTTCGTGATCAGGCGCGGTGATGGCTACCGGGACGTGCTGGAGGGCTGGGAGAAGGACGATCCGAAGTTCCCCAAGGAAGTGGTGGGTGAGCTGTGGGTAATCGACGTGCGCGACAACGTCTCGGTGGCCTGGATTGCGCGTAGCACTAAAGAGTTGCGTGTGGGCGAAACCACCGAAATGCGCAAAGGCTACTAGCCATCGCTCCTGCAAGTTCGTTGATTTCTTTGACTTTTTCTGCCGCCGCTTGATCTTCAGCCGGGCTGGCGCTATCAGCTTGCGTTCCCGATGCATGCGGCAGACAACCTGCGTGATTCTCGTCCGACAAGACAGATCATGTCGCCCGTGCGCAGGTCCCCGGCCGGGAAGCTAGGTCAAACGGTTGACCAAATCACGCGAGGGGAGTCCGGATATCCGTCGCGGCTGCTCGGGCTGTCCGATGCACCTGACGTCCTTTGGGTGCGCGGGCGCGTGCCAGAAGATGGGTTACCTGCGGTCGCCATAGTTGGGGCGCGTGCGGCCAGCGGCGCCGGTTGTGCGCGCGCACGCTCCATCGCAACCGAGCTGGCCAGCAAAGGCACCGCGGTCATTTCTGGCGGAGCGTTCGGCATCGACGCAGCCGCTCATGAAGGGGCGCTGGCGGCCGCTTGCGCGCCCACCTTTGCTGTCTTCGGCTGTGGAGTCGACGTGACATACCCCGACCGTCACGGCCCGCTCTTTGCGCGCATCGCGGCCACCGGCGGCCTGCTGTCGGAGTACGCACCTGGAACACCTCCGCGCGCCGGTCAGTTTCCTGCGCGCAACCGGATCATTGCGGCTTTGGGAGATGCGGCGATCGTGGTCGAAGCCGCACACCGGTCAGGCGCGCTCATCACCGCTGCTTTGGCGCGGTGGTTGGGCAAACCGGTGCTCGCGGTTCCTGGCAGCTCCGGCACTGATCACCTGCTGCAGAGAGGGCAGGCCTGCCCTGTCACCTCGGCTGCCGACGTCGAGGAAGCGCTGGCCGGGCGTCGGCCTGCGTTGTCGAGCGAGGCAGAGCCGCCGACCGGAACCATCGGACTTCTGGTGGCAGCGCTACGCGCGGGAGCAGCCACCCCGGCCCTGCTCAGCCGAAAGATCGGCCTGCCCTTGCCGGCGGTCATGGCGGCGCTGGTCGAGGCCGAACTGGATGGCTGGCTTTGCAGGATCCCGGGCAACCAATATGAGGTGATTCGACGTGGCTGCTAGCAAGAAGGTCAAGCAAGACTCCAGCGTGGCAGCCAAGGCCAAGGCTAAACCTGCCAGAACCAAGAAACCCGTTGTGAAGTCGTCCGCCAAGAAGCGCACGGCCGGCAGCGGAACCCTGGTGGTGGTCGAGTCGCCGGCCAAGGCCGCAACCATCAAGAAGTATCTGGGTGCGGGCTACGTGGTCAAAGCATCCGTAGGGCACGTCAAGGATCTGCCCAAGGCCAGCATGGGTATCGATGTCAAGCACGACTTCCAACCCGAGTATGTGGTTATCGAGGGCAAGCGGAAGGTGATCGCGGACATCAAGGCCGCGGCCAAGAAGGCGGGCCGGGTACTGCTGGCGCCCGACCCTGACCGCGAGGGCGAAGCCATCGCCTGGCACATCGCCGAGGAGATTCGGCCCGCCAACCCGAACATCCAGCGCGTGCTGTTCAACGAAATCACGAAGAAAGCGGTGAACGAGGCCATCCTTCATCCGCTTGAGCTAGACATGCACAAGTTCGAGTCGCAGCAGGCGCGGCGCGTGCTCGACCGGCTGGTAGGCTACGAGATTAGCCCTGTCCTGTGGTCCAAGGTGCGGCGGGGCCTGTCGGCGGGCCGGGTGCAGTCGGTGGCGGTGCGTCTGGTGGTGGATCGCGAAGCTGAGATCAAGGCCTTTCGTCCCGAGGAGTACTGGACCATTGCGGTGCAGGTGGAAGGCAGCACGCCGCCCCCGTTTGCTGCGCGGGTGGTGCGGCTGGATGGCGAGAAGCCTGTGCTCTCCCACGAAGGCCAAGCCGGCGATATCGTGGCTTTGCTCTCGCAGGCAACCCTGCGGGTCGCCGCGGTCGAGCGCAAGGAGCGCCGCAAGAATCCGCCCCCGCCCTTCATCACCTCGCGCCTGCAGCAAGAGGCGTCGAGCAAGCTGCGCTTCTCGCCCAAGCGCACCATGGGTCTGGCCCAACGCCTGTACGAGGGCGTCGAGCTGGGCGACGAGGGCCCCACCGGCCTCATCACCTACATGCGCACGGATTCCACCCG
>PMJE01000036.1 GCA_003157315.1 Myxococcales bacterium
AGCGTGCAAGCCACGCAGACTGGCAATCAGGTCATACAGATTGCCAGCCAGGTCAACCCGCTGGACTCGTGCGACGCCTATCACGACGACGTCGACTGCTCGATCCTCGGCCAGCCTCCGCTCTACGGTGATTTCGCCTTCCCCAACATACAGCCAGGCCCCCACAACCTGGTGGTGCAGGCCTTTGCAAGCGGAAGCGAAGGCACAGTGAACCTCCTCCTGACCGGCTTGAGCGAGACTTTCCTTGAGATCTGCAACAACGGGATCGACGACGACGGCGACGGGGCCACGGACTGCTACGACATCAAGTGCGCGGGAGATCCGACTTGTGAGTATCTGGAGTGCAAGCCAGCCCCGGTGCTGGGTATCTTGCCGCTTGATGGCACACCCACGACTGCCGCGGTTTCGACATCGGTTTCCTCTGCCGACAAAGCCACGAGCACTTGTGTGTCGGGCAAGGGCGGCGGCGAGGCCGCGGTCAGTTTCACTTTGACCGCCAAGGCTGATCTCACCATCGAATGGAGTCAGTTCGGCAACCACGACCTGGTCCTCTATCACCAAATCAACGCCCACCTGCCTTGCGAGGCCAACACCCAACTCGATTGCCATACCACGGCCGACGCAGCCACGGGCAGCTACTCGCTTCCCCCTGGGCTTGCGCAGGGGACCTACTATCTGGTGGTGGATGCAGACAAGCCGGGCAGCGAGGGCGGCGTGATTCTACAGATAAGCGGGTTCCCCTCGCCGTAGTATCTCCTACAGGCAGGCACCGTATACCTGGTAGTCCGGATTGGTCAGCTGGGTACAAGTCTTTCCAGCGGCGCAGCTGGAAACGTCTAACCGGCAGATTGCCTGGCAGCTCTTCGCGCCGCTACGGTCCACGCACATCAGGCCGGGCTGGCAATTCTCATCAGCCGCGCACGAAACACCAACCGTACCAACGCGGCTTTGATCGAGACACGCGCAGTCGGTAATCTCCCCCGAATAGATGAAGCAGAGCAAGCCCGCGGCGCAGCCCACGGTCGCGTCGCCGGTGGGGTCGCAGGGACGCGAGCACAGGCGGAACGACGTGCTGGTCTGGTCGCAAGAAACGCCGGTATTGCAGAAGGAGCGGGCGCCAACCCCACAATCCGAATCGACGTTGCAGAACTGCCGGCAAGTCTTGCGCGGCTGTGCAGCAGTCGAGCAGGCATTGAACTCAAAACACGCTGAGCCGGGCACGCAGTCCGTGGTGTCGGTGCAGGACTCGCCAGGGTTGGCCGTGCCGGCGGAGAAGCAGAGGCTTTTCGGCTGGGAATTCTGGTCGCACACCAAGGCGCAGGTGTAGCCGCTGCCGCAACTCGCGGGGGTCCTGGGATCGCAGGACTGGTTCACGTACACATAGGCGTAGCTCACCTGTCCCGTGCTGAGCGCCACGGGGGCACTGGTTCCTGTGCCCAGCGACGCCTGATTGGGGTCGAGAGCCTCCACGTCAATGGTTACGTCGGCGTTGAACTTGCTGGAAAAGGTCACCGAAAAGGTGACCGGCTTGGCGATCGGCGTGTTGGGGTCGAGGCGAAGCACGGCCGTCGGGTCGAGCGGCTTTTCGGGATAGAGGAGTTGCTCGGAGTTGGGCCCGTCGGTCACGTTGACCCGAAACTGGGCCACGTCGTCAATCGAGCGGAGGCTGCTGTACACGGACACCACCACGAACGACTTGTCGTCCGAACAAGCAACCCCCAAGGCAAGGAGCATAACCACGAGCGCTGTGCGAGTGGGCTGCGCTCCCCGCGCGACTGGGCTCACGGTTGAAACTCCCGATTGCCGAGGGTGGTGTTCGGCGCAGAAGCTCCGCGATCGGCGAGCACGAGGGTCACGACCGTGGCGGCCACGGCGACCCCGAGGCCGGTCCAGAACCACCATTGTTTCACGATGGGCTTGCCGGCCCTCTCGTCATTCGGGGGCGGCGGTGCTAGGTCGAGGCCAGGTGACACCGAGGGCGGTGCACTGACGGCGGGAAGCACAGCCGCTTCGGGCACCGTCGGGGCAGATGCTGCAGGCGGACCGCCTTGCGCGACCGCCGGGGCGGAGCCGGCCAACAACCCGGCCAGGACAAGCGTGGGTGCAGTCGGTATGGCTCGCAAGCGCTGGTTCTCCTTGACCCTTGAGCTTAAATCCCGGGCGCTCTTTGTGGTCAAGGGCTTCTGGGCCCGAAGCCGGAGGCCGGTTCCGGCCACCGGATTCGGGCCTTTCTAGTCGTAGTACTCAAGCCCGAGGTGCGTGATCAACTCCTCGCCGCGCAGGTGGCGCAGGGTGTTCTTCAGCTTCATGAGCTGGATGAACGTGTCGTGCTCGGGGTAGAGCCCCTCGGCGGTCATCGGGCTCTTCCAGTAGAACGACAGCCATTCCTGGATGCCGTGCATGCCCGCACGCTGGGCCAGGTCCATGAACAGCGCTAGGTCGAGCACGACCGGCGCGGCCAGGATGGAGTCGCGGCACAGGAAGTTGACCTTGATCTGCAT
>PMJE01000228.1 GCA_003157315.1 Myxococcales bacterium
CCGCAAGACCGGATCGCTGATGGCATGGTGCGCCCGGGTGGGCGGGGTGCTGCCCGTACCGCTCGACGCGGCGATGGCCCGCTACGGCCGCTTGCTGGGTCGCGCGTTCCAGATAACCGACGATGTGCTCGACTGTGCGGGCGACGAAACCGAGAGTGGCAAGTCCCCAGGTCGCGATCTGCGCGAGGGTAAACTGACCTTGCCTGTGTTGCTGGCCTGCCAGGCCCGCCCCGACTTGCGCGACGACATCCGTTCTGCCATGGGCGAATCGGGCGTATCGATGGCAGACGCCGCCCGCATCGTGCAAACGACGCGCGCCGCGGGCGGCCTCGACCGCGCCCGCGCCCAGGCCATGGTCCTGGCGGATGATGCCGTTGCCGAGTTACAAGCCGTGCCCCCTTCGTCCTTCCGTGATGCGCTGGCTTCGCTGGCGCACCTGTCAGTCGAGCGGGTAGCGTAATGGCCCAGGCCGCAACCGATGTGCGCGCCATGTTCGACCGCATCGCCGGCCGGTACGATGTCGCCAATCGCATCCTGTCCGCCGGTTTCGATCTGCGCTGGCGGCGGCGGGCTATGCACCTCATGCTCGACGGACTGGAGCAGTCTCCCTGGGTGCTGGATCTGGGCGCGGGCACGCTCGACGGCGCAGTCGAGATTCTGCGGCAGCGGCCGGATGCGCATGTAGTGGCTGCCGACTTCACGCGCACCATGTTGGTCGCGGGTCGGCGCAAGCCGGGTGCCGCGGCAGTGACCCTGCACGCTGCCGATGGCCACCGATTGCCCTATCGGGACTGCGTCTTCGCCGCGGCCTTCTCGGGTTTTTGCGTGCGCAACCTGCGCGACACGACGCTGGCCGTGGCCGAACTGCGCCGGGTGGTTCGCCCCGGAGGCCGCTTGCTGATTCTGGAATTCTTTCGGCCTGCGCGACCGCGCCTCTTCTGGGATGGGCTGTGTACGAATCGCCTATTGCCCATTCTGGGATGGGCGATAAGTGGTGATCGTGCGGCCTACCGCTACCTGCCCGAGTCGATTCGGGGTTTCGTTACTCGGGCGGAGTTCGAAGCCCAGCTCCGGGCGGTCGGGTTCGCCGAGGTGCGCGGTCATGAGCTTTTTCCCGGCGGAATTGCCTCGCTGGTGGAGGCGCGATGAAGGCGATGATCGCCGGCTTCGCAGCGGCGAGCCAAGCCCCTGACCTTTTCAGTCTGGGCCGCGCGGCCCAGGCCGCGGCGCAGGCCGCGACCGGCGGCCGCGGCTTCTTTGGATGCAACACTTTCATCGCGACATCCCTTCCCATGCTGAGCGAGGCCACCCGCCTCGGGCGGCGCGGCTTGCTCCGGCTTTTCCTGCCGGCCGAGGAACCGGTGGAGCAGCAAGAGCGACGCTTGGCCGAGATGGCTGAGCTGGTTCGCGAGGGTCTACTGCTCGATGGCGTCGTGCCCACGCCAGAAGCAGACTACCTGGGTCTTGCTACCTTGCTGTTTTTCGCCCGCTGTCGCCTGACCCTGGCCGGAGTGCCGCATGTGCTTGTCGATCTGGATCGTCTCGGCCCCAAGTTGGGCCAACTGGCTCTGGCTTTCGGCGCCGACGAGCTTTGCGGACCCATCGTAGAAAAGCGGGCGCTGCGCCTGGGCGACAGCGCCGGCAGCCGCGCCATCACGCGCGCCGAGGCGGCCCAGCTCCTGCGCGGGGCCGGGCTGCACGCCTGGGAGCACGTGGCAGGAGGCGCGCTGGAGGAGTTCGCGCCGTGACTTTCGAGTCCATTTCCGAGAAGACGAAGGCCGGGGCCCCGCTCTCTTTCGAGGATGGCGTCGCGCTCTTTCGCGAACCCGATCTGCTGAAGTTGGGTACTTTGGCCAACCAGGCGCGCGAGCGGCGCTATGGCGATCGCACCACCTTCAATCGCAACTTGCACGTCAACCCGACCAATCTATGCGTGGCGAACTGCGCGCTGTGCTCGTTCTCGCGCCGCAGCCCGGAGCAGCCGGGCGCCTACACCCTGAGCCTGTCGCAGGCATGGGACAAGCTGAAGGCGCGTCTGGATGCGGGCGATCCGGTGACCGAAGTGCACGTGGTGGGCGGCCTCAGTGACAGCCTGTCTTTCGACTACTACATCGACCTTCTCGCCGGATTCAAACGCCTATTGCCCTCGCTGCACGTCAAGGCCTTCAGCGCGGTCGAAATCTTCCACTTTCACAAGCGCTTCCACTTGGAGGTGCGTGAGGTATTGCAGCGCTTGCGCGCGGCTGGGCTCGGCTCGCTGCCTGGGGGCGGTGCTGAAATATTCGCCCCCCGCGTGCGTCAGCGCGTCTGTCCCAACAAGTGCAACGCGGAGGAATGGTTGGACGTGCACCGCGTCGCCCACCAGATGGGTTTGCGCTCCAATTGCACCATGCTCTACGGCACCATCGAGACAATTGAAGAGCGGGTCGAGCACTTGCTGCGCCTGCGGGCGCTGCAGGATGAGACCGGTGGTTTTCAGGCCTTCATTCCTCTGGCCTTCCACCCCGAGAACAATTCCCTTGCCCATCTTCCCGCGCCCTCGGCAGTAGACGATCTGCGGGTGTGCGCAGTGGCGCGGCTTCTGCTGCACAACATCCCGCACAGCAAAGCCTACTGGGTTTCGCTGGGGATCAAGACCGCGCAGACCGCGCTGTGGTTCGGCGCCGACGACCTGGACGGCACCGTACAAGAGGAAAAAATTTATCACCTGGCGGGCTCGGATGCGCCGCAGGCGCTGGGCTCAGCTGAGATCGTGCGCCTCATCCGCGCCGCCGGTCGCACCCCGGTGGAACGCGACACGCTCTACAACGTAGTGGCAGAAGGCGAGGCGCTGCAGGCGCGTTCCGACGCTGCGAAAGGACCGAGATGAGCCAGCGGCTGCGCCTGATCGCGGTTTCCTTTCTGAACGCGCGGCCCATCACCTACGGGATCGAGCGGGGTCTGGTGGGCGCCCAGCACTTCGACCTGCGCTTTGCTGAGCCCTCGCGCTGTGCCGCCGCAGTGGCCGCGGGCGAGGCGGACCTCGGGCTCATGCCCATCGCCAGCTACGCCGCCTCGAGCGAGGAGCTGCGCGTGGTGCCCGGCATCGCCGTGGCCAGCCGCGGCCCGGTGCGCACAGTAGTGCTGGTCGGCCAGGTGCCTTGGGAAGAGATGACTGCCATCGCGCTCGACGGGGCTTCGCGCACCTCGCAGATGTTGGCGCGCCTGCTCACCAAAGAGCGCGGCCTTCATCCCGACTTCGTGGAAGTGCCGCACGACCAGATCGCGAACGCAGCAAGCGGCACGCGCGGCGCGCTCATCATCGGAGATCTTGGCCTGCAGATCGACGGCCGCTTCCGCCATGTCTACGACCTGGGTGAAAAATGGCACGGCCTGGTGGGGCTTCCCTTTGTCTACGCTGTCTGGGCGGGCCGGCCGGGTGTGGTCGGCAGCGAAGAGGTGGCGCTGTTGCAGGAAAGCCTGCGGCTGGGGGTAGAGCGCCGGAAGGAAATCGGACGGGCCTGGGCCCTGGACAGTGGCGCCGATCCTGCAGTGGGTGAAGACTACTTGCTGAACAACATTCGCCACCGTCTCGCTGCTGACGAGTTGTCCGGCGCCACGGCTTTTCTGGCGCGCAGCCATGCGGCGGGCCTGCTGGCCAAACCCATGCGCGTACGCCTGTTCGACGCCCCCGCGCCGCCGGAGCCGCAGCCGCGCCGGTCGCGGTCACTGGATCACCTGCTGGCCGACGCTGCCGCGGGCGGGCGCTTGAGTCTCGACGAGGGAATGCGGCTGTACTCGGAGGCAGACTTGTTCGACTTGGGCCAGGCCGCTGACCTTCGCCGGCAGTCGTTGCATCCCGACGGCGTGGTGACCTACATCATCGACCGCAACGTCAACTACACCAACGTTTGCACCACTTGCTGTTCCTTCTGCAATTTCCACCGGTCCCCAGGCCACCCGCAAGCCTACACCCTGTCGCGCGAAGAGCTGGCGCGGAAGCTGCGCGAGACGATCGAACTGGGCGGGGTGCAGGTGTTGCTCCAGGGCGGCATCAACCCGGATCTTTCGCTCGCCTACTACGAAGATCTCTTTCGCTTCATGAAGGCCAACTTTCCTTTGGCGATTCACGGGCTTTCGCCGGAGGAGATCCGCTATCTGTCCGAGCGCGAGGGCTTGCCGGTGCGGACCGTGCTCGAGCGCCTGGTGGCCGCGGGCCTCGACTCCGTGCCTGGCGGCGCAGCCGAGATCTTGGACGACGACATCCGTCGGCGTATCTCGCCTAAGAAGTGTTCGGCCGACGCCTGGATCGATGTCATGCGCGAGGCGCATGGACTGGGGCTGCGCACCAGCGCCACCATGGTGTTCGGTTTCGGCGAGTCGCCGCGCCAACTGGTCGGACACCTCGACCGCCTGCGCCGCCTGCAGGACCAAACCGCCGGCTTCACCGCCTTCATCTGCTGGAGCTTCCAGGCCGAGGGCACCCGCCTGCCCTTGCACGACGACACCGGCTCCCTCCGCTACCTGCGCGTGTTGGCCCTGGCGCGCCTTTACCTCGACAACTTCCCCAACCTGCAGGTCTCCTGGGTCACCATGGGACCGGCGGTGGGACAGGTTGCCTTGCGCTTCGGCGGCAACGACTTTGGCTCAGCCATGATCGAAGAGAACGTGGTCGCCACCGCGGGCACGGTTTTCAAGATTTCCGCCAGCGAAATCGAACACATCGTGTGCAGCGGCGGTTTCATCCCGCGCCGTCGCAACATGCGCTACGAGCTGCAGGGGCCACCCTGTGCCCAAAGCCCACAACCCAGTACAATGGCGCCTATTTTTCCCCAAGAATAGGGCGCAGTTGACATAATGCGAATACCCTACCGACCAAGGCGAGCTACGGCATGAAAGGCGGCCTTCCCGTTCCAATGTCAGAGGTCCAGCGGTGAAAGGAATCAGGGTCGCGGATCGCGAACTCGGCGCGCTGGCGCGGCCAATGGGGGGCCTGACTCTCATCGGGGCGTCAGTGGGCCTGGCCATCGGACAGATCGCCAGCACGGCGCTGCCACGGTTCGCCTCCGAGAACTGGGCGTCCGTGCGCGAGCGGCAAGGGCTCCTGCGCGACCTCGCCGTGGGTGCGGCGGTCGGTTTGCTGTACGCCGGGCTCATGGTCTTCCGACGGGGAGCGACGCTTGACCGGCTCACGCGAACCGCCCGCCTGCTGGCCCCACTGGCGCTGGCCGGGCTGGTGCCCGGACTCCTCGGACTTGGCGGGTGGTCCGACACCCTGACGGTCTGCCTCTTGCTCACGGGGTTCGTGGTCGGCATCGAGCCGCTCTGGCGTGTGCACTTCAGCGCCTACGATATGATGCCTGCTCGCGCTGCCGGCCTTCCCATCGGGCGGCCGCTGCGGGCATTCCTGGCGCGCATCGCCCCTTGGGTGCGAAGGCGCGGTCCCGCCGTGATCGTGGCGGTCGCGGCGCTCGGCTATGCGGTGTTCATGGGGTTTCTCGTTTTGCGCAGTCACGCCAAGTTCAACACCTACAACTGGGATCTCGCGCAGCTCGACAACCAATTCTACAACGCCCTTCACGGTCACCCGTTCCGCTGCACGGTGCTCATCCGCGAGGGGAACTGGAGCGAGCTGCGCAACCACGCAGAATTCTCGCTCTTCGCGCTGCTGCCCTTCTATGCGCTTCATCCTGCAGCCTCGACTCTGCTGGTGCTGCAAGCGCTTTTGCTCGGGTCCGCGGCCATTCCGCTGTACCGGATTGCCGCCCGACGGCTGTCGCCGTGGCTTTCGATCACTATCGTCCTAGCCTACCTGTTTTACCCGCCGCTGCATGGTGCGCAGCTTTTCGACTTTCATTTCCAGCCAGTGGCGGCGGCCTTCCTGCTTTGGGCCTTCGATTGTTTTGATGCTCGCCGGATGCGCCTGTTTGCACTGTTCTTCTTGTTGGCAATCGGATGCCGCGAAGACGTCTCCCCCGGGACAGCGGTGTTCGGGATCTTCTTGATCCTGTGTGGCAAGCGTGTGCGCGCGGGGATCGTCATCACCGCGGTTTCGCTCGTCTACTTCATCGCCATGCGCTTCTTCATCATGCCGGCGGTTGGGACATGGGGCTTCGCCGATACCTACCGGGAACTGTTTCCGACAGGCGCGCACAATTTCACCGGGATAATCCACACCATCGTGACCAATCCGCTGTTCACGATCCGCACCCTGCTCACCCCGGAGAAGCTACGCTATGCGCTCCAGATCCTGGCTCCGGTCGCGTTCATTCCCCTGCGGCGGCCCCTGCTTGCCCTAAGTGTGTTGCCCGGGACGTTCTTCACCCTGCTGACAACCGGGTACGGGCCGACGCTCGACATCGGCTTCCAGTACGGAGCCGACTTCGTCCCCTATATCTTCCCGGCCGTGGCATTGACCCTTGCGGGGCTGGGCCGCGTGCGGCGGCGGGCTGCGGTCGCGACCATGGTCTGTGCGATGGCCGTCGCCACCTTCCACTGGGGGGCCATTCCCACACGCGCGACGTACAAGTCGTGCTACGGCTGGAAGACGTTCGAGCCGCCCACCGCAACTGAGCGCCGCAGGTTCGCCGCCATGACCGAGCTTGCAGCGCTGGTGCCGCACGAGGCAGTCCTGGCTGCCACCGATCGTGAAATCGCGCACGTATCGAACCGCCTGGAATGCTGGAACCTTTCCGTCGGATGGGAGGGATCCGACTACATCCTCTATCAGACGCTGAACCCCACCGAGCTGGAGCTGCAACAGGTCGCAGGGGCCAAGCGCGCCGGCTACGTCGTCGTGGCGGAGCGTCCCGAGATGGTTCTGCTCAAGCGGCCAGGGGCACGCGGGCGGCTGCCGAGTCGACCAAGCCCTTGACCCAGGTTCGGCTATTATCCCGACAGTTGGCTTCATCATGGACATGTTTCCTTTCAGATGGCGCGGGGGTCTTTGGCTGTTTGCCGCGATCTCCTTCGTCTACCTGTTCTCCCTGAGCCGTGAGCGTCCCTGGGGAGACGCCACCCCGCTATGGGAGGTCGCGGACAGCATGGCCAACCGTGACACCATTGCCATCAAGACCCGCTGGCCAGCTACGCTTCCCCTCGGTCGAGGCGGCAGGGTCTACGGCGTAGCCCCGGTCCTTCAGTCGGCAATACACGTTCCCGGCGCCGTGTTGCAACGTCTGGTGCAAGAACACTTTCCACGCCTAGCGCAACTGGCATGGCGGTTCACCTGCCACCTGGCACCCACCCTGTTGGGGGCGCTGACTTGCGTGCTCTTCTTTGGTATCTGCCGCCGCTTGGGCGCAAGGCCCACGTCCGCTGCCCTGACCACCATCGCGCTGGGGCTGGGCAGCACGCTTTGGGTGTACTCCCGCTACACCTACTCGGAGGCGCTGCAAACCGCATGTTTCACTGGCTTCTTTGCCCAGCTACTTGAAACGCAAAGGAACCCTTCGCGCCGCAGCGGCGCAATTTTGGGCATGTGGGCCGGGCTGTTGGTCAATTCCAAGTACAGCTATGTCGTGTCTGCGGCAGGCGGGGCCATCTATCTGATGGTGGCCTTGCGGGGACGATGGCGGTTGCTTCTGGAAACCGCGGCGGCTGCGATGGTTGCGACGTTGCCCTTTGCAGCCGTGATCTTGCTCTACAACTACGCACGTTGGGGCAACATCTTCACGGTTGGCTACGGCGCTGCCGGCTACGATCTTACTAGCCCGGCTGGCATTCGCGAGAACGTAGCCTTCGGTCTGTGGGGCATGTTTCTCTCGCCTGGCAAGAGCGTGTTCCTCTACAGCCCGCCGCTTCTGGCCGGCCTGATCGGGCTTCCCCGCGCAATCCGTCGCTGGCCGCAGTTCTTGCCGGCGGCACTTCTCACCATAGTGCCCAGCGTATTGGTCTACGCCCGTCTGGTTTTCTGGGCCGGCGACTACGCCTGGGGGCCCCGCTATCTGGTTTTTGCCGTGCCGACCATGCTGCTGCCCGCATGCTTGCTGATAGACGACCTTCTGGCAGCAGCCATCAGTCTTCGGCGTCTGCTGGCCGCCAGCGCACTCGGCACCCTGCTGCTAGCAGGCGGGTTTGTGCAGTTCTTGGGCAACGCCTTCTACTGGGACCACTTCATACGCATCCAGCGCGAGGCTGCGCGCGCCTGGCTGGGCGCGCCCAACGCAAAGGGCAGCGCCATAGGTGACACCCCCTGGGCGTGCGGCGCTTGCTTCGAAGACATGTACTCCATGCAGTGGCTGCCGCCCTTCCAGCCCATCATGGCCCACTACTGGATGTTTCGGCACGTGTACCGCGACGACAAATGGGTGGCCGCCGAAAAGGACGCCCCCTGGCATCGGTACACCTCGATGCAACTCAACATCGCCGCAAGCTGGAACCGCGCCCGTTTGGACTGGTGGTTCATCGAGTTCCGTCCCACCAACCCCCAACTCTCCTGGACCCTCATATTCCTGCTGCCCTCGCTGGCGTTGCTGTGCTTCGGGCTCTTCCTGCATGAGGTTTGGTGGGCTGCGCGCCGCAGTCGAGCCCGCGCGGGATTGGCTCCGCTCCCGTGCTCTCGCGAGCCTTACGACCCGGCCTTGACCGCCTCCACGTAGCGCAGGCGCAGATCATACAGGAGACTATCCAGCAGCTTGTCCTCCTCCGGGGTGAGGTTGGACCGGGTCTTCTCCCAGAGCAGCGTCAGCAGGTCGATG
Source organism: Myxococcales bacterium (assembly GCA_003157315.1). The sequence goes on from PMJE01000228.1 coordinate 8,679, forward strand.
GTGTGCTTGGCCATGGGCAGGTCGCGGCGCTTGCCGGTTTCTCCCGGCGGTTCCACCTCGCCGAGGTGGATGAGTGCCGCGCTGCCTAGGGACAGGATGAAGGTGGAGAAGTCCGCCGGCGGCACCCCACGATCACTGCCCGCCTCGGGACTTGTCCCATCCCCAGGAAGGGGTCCCTTCCCGGGCGCAGGTGGCTCGCCCGAAGCGGTTTCTGCGGCTGGCGCAGACTGAGTCTCTTCTCCCTCGGAAAAAGACCGGCGATCGGTTACCCTGAAACCGGGCTTCTGTTCGGAGTCCGACATGTGGGAAGGCTACCCAGCCAAGCCCCAGCTTTCAAGGTGTGGTACTGGCGGGAGGAGATGGGATGGCTTCCTCCTCCGAACGGGAGCCCGCCTCAGGGACCTCGTCGGGCGACCTCAGCTTGTCTGCGGAGTCCGCCAGCGACTTCAAGAACTTGTCGTAGTCTTTGCGCGTGATGAGACCACGCTTGATGTTGCGTTCGACGATCCGGCGATCGAACAGGGCGGGATCCTGGGCTGCTTCTTCACGAGTCATGGCGCACAGTGCTTAGCGAGTGCGCTCACTCAAGTCAAGGGGCAGTAATATTCAGATGGGAACCCTGAGAGGGTTCCCAAA
>PMJE01000553.1 GCA_003157315.1 Myxococcales bacterium
GCGGCACAGGGCAGGGGCGTTACGCCTTGAGCGCCGTGGCCACCATGGCGCGTGCCTCTTCGATCACGTGGTCGAGGTGCGGCTGCCCGTTGAAGCTTTCGGCGTAGATCTTGTAGATATTCTCCGTGCCCGACGGCCGCGCGGCGAACCAGCCGTTCTGCGACGTGACCTTGAGCCCACCGATGGAGGCGCCGTTGGACGGGGCTTTGGTCAAGACAGCGGTGATGGCCTCGCCGGCCAGAGTGTTGCTTTTGACCTGCGCGGGCGAGAGTTGCTTCAGTCGAGCCTTCTCCGTGGGCGTGGCCGGCTGATCGATGCGGATATAGATGGGATCGCCATGCGCCGCCGTGATCTCACGGTAGTGCTCACCAGGATCCTTGCCGGTGCGGGCGGTGATCTCGGCCGCTAGCAGCGCCAGAATGAGACCATCTTTGTCAGTGGTCCAAGCGCTGCCGTCAAAGCGCAAGAAGCTGGCGCCGGCACTCTCCTCGCCGCCAAATCCGAGCGTGCCGTCAAGTAGCCCGTCGACGAACCACTTGAACCCCACCGGCACTTCGTGAAGCGGACGTCCGAGAGCGGCCACCACGCGATCGATGATCGCGCTCGACACCAGGGTCTTGCCCACTGCTGCACGCGCGGACCACTTCGGCCGGTTGGAAAAGAGGTAGCGGATGGCCACCGCCAGGTAGTGGTTGGGGTTGAGCAGGCCCGAGGGCACCACGATCCCATGCCGGTCAGCGTCGGGATCGTTGCCAAAGGCGACCTGGTAGGTGTTGCGCAGGCCAACCAGTTTGGCCATGGCAAATGGGCTGGAGCAGTCCATGCGGATCTTTCCGTCATGGTCCACCGTCATGAAGGCGAAGCGCGGATCCACGCTCGGATTGACCACCTGCAGGTCGAGCTTGAAGTGCTCCGCGATCGCTTGCCAGTAGGCCACCGAGGCGCCGCCCAGCGGGTCAACGCCGCACCTGATGCGCGCATCGCGAATAGCCGCCATATCAACCACGTTGGCCAGATCTGCCACGTAGGGGCCGACGAAGTCATCTTGCCGGATGTTGGGCGCGGTGCGCGCCCGTTCGACGGGAATGCGGCGGATTTCCAATCCGCTTCCGCGTAGCAGCGTATTGGCGCGGTCCTGTATCCAGGCCGTGACGCTGGTGTCAGCTGGGCCGCCGCTCGGTGGGTTGTATTTGAACCCACCGTCGGCGGGTGGGTTGTGCGAGGGGGTGACCACGATGCCGTCGCCCAGGCCGCTCTTGCGGCCGCGGTTGTGGACCAGGATCAATCGCGAGATCGCGGGCGTGGGCGTGTAGCCGTCGTCGCTCTGCATGACGGTGTCCACGCCATTTGCGGCCAGGACCTCCACGGCGGTTTGCTCAGCCGGCCTTGAGAGCGCGTGGGTATCCTTGCCGAGGAAGAGCGGGCCGGTGATGCCCTCGCGCTGGCGCCACTCGCAGATTGCCTGGGTGATGGCCAGGATGTGGGCCTGGTTGAAGGATCCGGCCAGCGACGACCCTCGGTGCCCGCTGGTCCCGAAGCTGACGAGCTGTTCGGGATCGCTCGGATCAGGCTCCTTGCTGAAGTAGGCGTCAATGAGACGGTCGACGTCGATGAGCAGCGTGGCGGGCGCGGGTTTGCCGGCAAGCTCGTGGGGCATGGGGGGGGCTCCTTGGCGCCGCGAAGACTACCCGAAGACGGGTGGGACCGCCTCTCGAAGATTCATAGTTGGTTCCGGTTTCCTCCGTGCTATTGCGCCTGCCCGCTTAGCTTGGCCCAGAAAAGTCCCAGGTACTCGTGCAGGGCCCGTTCGATGACAAAACCCGCTCCCGCGTGAGGAATCCAGTCCACTATGCCCGATGCCTCGTGCAGCGCCAGGTAGTCGGTGGGGGCGGCAATGGGGTTCATGCCGGCCTTCTTGAACATGGCCATGGCGCGCGGCAGGTGCGTGGCCGATGTCACCACCACGAACCGTTCCTTGCCCAGCAGCGCGCGCAGCGCCCGCACTTCGTCGATGGTATCCCAAGACTGGGATTCTAGGACCATGCGGTCCTGCGGGGCGCCCAGGCTGGTGCCGGCTGCGGCCAACACTTGGGCTTCGGTGGTTGCCCGGCCATTGCTACCTCCTGACAGGAGCAACTTCGACTCAGGCAGAAGTCGCTGCAAACGGATGGCTTCGGCCAAACGGACCAGAGACGGCGCGGACAACTGATCAATGGGAGCCAGAGAGCGGCTTTCGGCGTGTCCGCCCCCCAGCACCACCACCCAGCGCGGCGCTGGCGAGCCGTCGGGCAGGATTGTGCTGGCTTGGGTCGCCTCGGTCAGCAAGGGAGGATAGCTTGCTTCCAGCGGACGAACCAGAACCCGGGCCACTGGACCGAGGGAAAGCAGCGCCATGAGCGCGATGCCCGCGAAGAGCATGGCTTTGGCGGTTCGTTGCCTCTTGGTGAAGTGCAGAATGAGTAGTCCCAAAGCCATGACGGCAAGCAGCAAGGAACACGGTTGCACCAGGGCAGAGAGCAGCTTCTTGATGGGGAACATGGTCGGATCTTGTACCTCGATTCTTCGACGAACTCGCAACCTACCTCGTGCTCAATTCTGCTACATTTCGAGCCTCCTCGGCCCCCGCTGAATCGGTTTTGCCCACTTGACCTCTTCCCCTGTCCTTCCCGGACCACGCTGTCGCGCCTTTGTAGCGTGGGCGCTCAGGCACGGCCGAGTGCTGTGGCTGATCGCCATCGCGCTCGCCGTGCCGTCGGCCCTGGCCACCGCCAAGCTCTACCTCAACCTGCGCAGCGATCTGGAGGAGTTGCTGCCCCGGAGCGCCCCCAGTGTCCTGGCGGTCGACGAGTTGCGCTCGCGCATGCCCGGGCTGCTGTATCTCGGCGTCTTAGTCGACGTGGGCGCGGCCGACAATCTGCCCGCGGGCGAGCGTCTGCTCGATGACCTAGCGGCTCGCGTGCGCGCCTACCCGCCGGACATGGTGCGGACGGTTCGCCTGGGCACGGCCAGCGAGCGGCGNNCTCGAAACCCTACGCCAGCGCATCGAAGACCGCATCCACTACGAGTTGATGAAGGAGCAGGACATGCTCCTCGACGAGAGTGAGCCAGTCCCTTCGCTCGACATGTCCGACTTGGAAAAAAGATACCAGTCGCGGCTCGACGAGCCGGGACTGAGTGGGGATCGCTTCTCCAGCCGCAGCCTCGGGCTGACCCTCATGTTGGTCGAGATGGGCAGCTATTCGACCGGCACCAAGAAGGCGGGCGCGCTACTTGCGCGGGTACGCCGCGACCTGGCCGAGCTCGGCGGTCCGGGCCACTATGCGCCGGGGATGCGAGTCGGGTTCACCGGCGACGTGCCCATTTCGGTCGAGGAGATGTCGGCGCTGGTAGTGGACCTGACCTTTTCGTCGATTCTGGTCATCGTGCTGGTGGTCATCGTGCTGGTGCTCTACTACCGCTGGGTGGCTGCGGTGCCCATCCTCCTGGCCCCGCTGGCCATCGGGGCGGTGGGGGCGTTTGCCCTGGCCAGCCTGCCCCCCTGGCGAATCACCGCGCTCAACTCCAACACCGCCTTTCTCGGTACCATCATCGTGGGCAACGGCATCAACTTCGGCATCGTGCTCCTCGCTCGCTATGTGGAGGCGCGGCGGCGCGGGATTTCGGTCGAGGAGTCGCTGGCCATCAGCCTGTCAGGGACCCGGGTGGGGACGCTGTCGGCGTCGCTGGCAGCCGCTGCCGCGTACGTTTCCCTGGTGGCGATGGATTTCCGCGGGTTCCGCCAGTTCGGGGTGATCGGAGGGCTGGGAATGGTGCTGTGCTGGATTGCTACCTTCCTGCTTTCACCCTCGCTCATCGCCTGGCTGGACAAGGGCCGGTTGCGACCGCTCAGCGAGCGGGCGACGCGTTTACGGCCCATGGGATTGCTGGCCAATCGCATCGCGCGCTCTCCGTTGCCTTTCGCCGTGGTCGCGCTGGTGCTCACGCTGCTGGCTCTGTTCCAACTCCGCCACTTCGGCCGCGACCAATTGGAGCTCGACCTTGGCAAGCTTCGGCGCCGCGATACCTGGGTTTCGGGTGAAGGCTATTGGGGCGCCAGGATGGACAAGCTTCTCGGTCGCCAGGTCACGCCCATCGTGATCCTGGCCGACAGCGTGGCGCAAACCCGTGTCATCGCNNCTCACGCCCAGGATCCGCGCGCAGCTTTCGCCCGAGGAGCAGGACAAGCTCGATGGTTTTCTGGGAAACGGGCCGATGCCTGCTATCACGGCAGCCAATTTGCCCGAGGGGTTGCTCACCGGGCTGCGCGAGCG
>PMJE01000129.1 GCA_003157315.1 Myxococcales bacterium
CGACATGGTCAACGACAAGATTGCCGGTGCCCACAGCGAGTTGGTGGTGAAAATCTTCGGCCGCAACTTCGGCGAGATGCGCGGGGTGGCCGGACAAGTCGCTGCTGCCTTGGAACGGGTGCCGGGCGCCACCGACGTCACCATCGACCAGGAGCCGCCGCTGCCCCAGCTGCAAATCGAAGTGGATCGTGCCGCTGCCGCCCGCTTCGGCATCAACGTCTCGGATATCGCCGACCTCATTGAGATCGGGATCGGCGGCGAATCCGTCGGCAATGTCTTCCAGGGCGAGCGGCGCTATGAAGTGACCGCGCGCTTTCTGCCCGAGGCGCGCAGCAGCCCGGAGAGCATCGGCAATCTCATGCTGACCGCGCCCAACGGCGAACGCATCCCACTGTCCCAGGTGGCGCACATCGCGCTTCGCGACGGGGAGAGCACCATCACCCGCGAGATGAACCGGCGTCACATGACCGTGCGATTGGACCTGCGCGGGCGCGATCTATCGAATTTCCTCGCCGAGGCGCAGCCTAAGGTCGCGCAGATCATGCGCGCCTCAGCGCCCGACCTGCAACTCGCCTGGGGCGGGCAGTTCGAGAACCAGCAGCGCGCCCAGGCTCGCCTTGCCGTGATCCTGCCCATGGTGCTGGCGCTGATCTTCTTGCTGCTCTACGGTGCCTTCGGCACCCTCCGACATGCGGCGCTCATCTTGATCAGCGTTCCCTTGGCGCTGCTCGGCGGAATGGTGGCGCTGCACCTGCGCGGGATGACCATCAACGTTTCCAGCGCGGTCGGTTTCATCGCGCTGTTCGGTGTGGCCGTGCAGAACGGCGTGATCATGGTTTCCGCGCTCAATCGCGCCCGCGACTCGGGATTGCCCTTGCCCCAGGCGGTTCTGCGCGCGGCCAGCGAACGGCTGCGCTCGGTACTCATGACCGCCAGCGTGGCCACCGTGGGTCTCTTGCCAGCCGCTTTGGCCCGCGGCATTGGCTCGGACGTGCAACGCCCACTGGCCACGGTCGTGGTGGGTGGGCTGGTCAGTGCCACGCTGCTGACCTTGGCGATCTTGCCGGTCCTCTATCTCACAATCGAGCGCCACTTTCAGCCAACCAAGGAGGCAAAGGAATGATGGCCCGCACACGAGTGGGACTTGTCGCCCTGTTGTTGCTCGCCGGCCCAAGGGTGGTTGCAGACGAATCCAAGGGTGCGGCACCTCGTCTGGAATTCGGCGAGTACCTGCGCCGGGTGTTGGCGGCAAATCCCGATCTCCGGGCCGCGCGCGCCAGCGTCGATATTGCCCAGGCTCAGATCGACGTGGCCAAGGTCTTTCCCAATCCGGAGTTCACGGTCGGGATGATCCAATATGACGTCACTCGCCAGGGAAATCCCACGCAAGTGGGCGTGCAGTTGAGTGTGCCCGTCGAACTAGGCGGCAAGCGCCGTGCGCGCGTGGCAGTGGCGCAATCCGACCTGGGCGCCGCAGGCTGCGACTACGAGGACGCCACGCGCATTTTGCGTGGCCTGGCGGCCAACGCATTTGTCGATGCGCTTTTCGCTCACTTGGTGGTCGCGCAGAAGCAAGGCGCGCTTTCGCACCTGCAGCGCTTGGTCACGGTCAACCAGCGGCGTTTGGCGGCCGGGGACATCGCGCAGGTCGATTTCTTGCAGTCGAGGGTGGAGGCGCAGCAGTTCCAAGCGGAGGTCATGGATGCACAGGGGGAACTGCACGCGGCCGAGGTCGCCATGGCCCAGTTGCTCGGGCCCGAGGCAGAGCCGGTCTTCGATGTGGTCGGCGATCTCAAGTCGGCAGCGCTCGCGCTGGACGTGCCGCAACTACTAGCCACGATCGACAAGCGCTCCGACGTCCGCGCCGCGGCCAAGCGCGTGCAGGGGGCTGAGCAGCAGATCACTTCGGAGCAGGCCAAACGGGTGGTGGACATCTCGCTCGGCGCGGGCTGGCTGCACAGCTTCGCAGCGGGCCGCGATGAGGGCCTGAAGCCGGCGGACTTTGTGGCCGCCTCGGTGAGCGTGCCCCTGCCGTTTTCACGCATCTACAAAGGAGAAGTGGAGGCGGCACGCAATACGCATCGGCAAGCGCAAAGCCAATTGCAAGCCGTTCGTGCCCGCGCCCAGGGGGAGCTGCGCAAAGCGATTGCCCATTTTCAGGCCGCTGCCGGGCGAGTAGCGCTCTACGATCAAGGAACCCTGTCCGATTCGTTGTCGGTGCTGGAGAAGATCCTCTACAGCTACGAGCACGGCGATGCCAGCTTGGTGGAGGTCCTGATTGCCCAGCGGACTGCATCGGCTGTCCACCTCGCGTACCTGGACGCCCTGGCCGACCGAGCCCACGCCCTCGTGGCAGTTGGGCAGGCAGCTGGTTTGACCGAGGATTTGCTCAAGCTTTGATTGCAGCGCCAGTTTGAATTGTGACGCCCGCAGGCGCGAGAACCCCCAAGTGTGCTCGATTGCAGCGGCGATAGTCGGCCACAGCCAAGACCCCGGCGGCATCTACGACCTCCTGCGCCTTGGCAGAATTGTGGGCGCCCTTTCCTCCTTGCACGATGCCGGCTTGTCAAGGCACGCTTGGGAAGGCTGAATGGGGCCGAGGTACGCCCGGAAGGGGAGAACAGCCAAAGGAGCAACATGAAATCGCTGACAGCGTCTTGGATTTTCGTTCTCTTCTTCTTGGCGGCAGCTTCCTGTTCGTCGTCAGGTGGCTCCCCTGCAGGCACCAACGCGGGCGCCGGAGCAGGCGGAGCGGGGATCTCCGGTGGAAACCCAGGGACGGGCGGGAGCCCAGGTACCGGCGGAGTAACCACCACCGGCGGGCGACTCGCTGCCGGTGGGGCGTCGGGAACAGGCGGCTCTGCTAGCGGTGGGGCGGCGCCGGGCACGGGCGGTTCTTCAAACGGCGGTGCAACGGCGGGCACAGGCGGTCTTTCGACTGGTGGGGCAGCGCCGGGCACGGGCGGTTCTTCAAGCGGTGGGGCAGCCCAGGGAACTGGCGGTCGCGGCGGAACGGCAGCGGGAGGAGGCGGCGGTGGCGGTGCCAGCAGCGGTGGTGGGCCAGGTGGCGGCGGCGCCAGT
>PMJE01000077.1:0-198 GCA_003157315.1 Myxococcales bacterium
GCTGTAGCTTCCATCGGGTAGGGTGGCGAACTCGACCAGGGGTGGGGGCAGGGTCGCGCCAAGAGTGTTGGGATCCACGCAACCCGCAATGGTGGATTGCTCGCAATAGGCCTGCACGATAGCGCCGCCCACCGCAGTTCCGCTGAACGTTACGATGCCGCTCACCCTCAGGCCAGAGGGCAGGGTGCGGTCCCGCTG
>PMJE01000077.1:266-3284 GCA_003157315.1 Myxococcales bacterium
CTCCGTTGGCTGCGTCGGCCGGCAGAAGAAGTCCGCTCAGCTTGACCTTTTTCCCAAGGCTAAGGGTGCGCGTGCTGCTGCCCGTCGCTCCGCCCAGGTCGATGCTTCTGGTGGTCAGCGCAGCCCCAGCCAGAGTCCCCGGGGGTGCAAGGGTCAGGTCGTAGGCGACCTTGGGANNTGGGAAGGTTGGCGAACACGATCGCGCCGTTCGCGTCGGTGGTGCCTTCCTGTCGTACACTGCCCGAGGCAGCGCCGGGCCAGGCGCTGCCGGCCACAGTAAGCACGCCGGGGTCTGGTAGAGTTCCATCTTGCGATTGCAGGCGCACGGCGNNGTCATCGTGGTGGTGCTGATGGTGTTCCAGGTGAAATTGACGGGATTGAGGCTGACTCCATTGGCGAGGGTTTGCAGATCAATGCAATCGGCGATGGTGACCTGAGGTAGCGCGGTGCCAGAGGGTGGCATCACCACCGCCGAAAACAGCGTGCCCACGCTGGCGCTCAGGGAATAGGCTCCAGTGGCGCTGGCACTGCCAACGGTTGAGGGCAGCGGGAGTGTCACGAGATCGGTGGCGTCGGCACGCAGGATGAGGCGCGCACCGGCGGCAGGACCGCCAGGGCCGCGCAGGGTGCCCTGAATAGTTACGCCGTCGGCAACTACGAAGTCAGCAGGGCGGAATTCTTGCGCCAGTTTGGACGCGACCAGGAACGGGGGAAACACCTTGCTCGAATTGTCGGTCTCGGGAATCACCAGTATGTCGTAAATGAGCAGCTGATCGAGCAGGGCACGCAGGGGCTGGTCGCTGGTGCTCGCGCCGTCGAAGGTCCAGCTTGAGCGATGGGGAGACACGCGGACATAGGAAGGGATCGCCACGGCCGGGAATGCCGTTGGAGTGGTCTGCGCAGCCTGCGTGGGATCGAGCGACACTGCGTACCCGCGCCCAAACTGGACGTCGCCCTGGCGGGGTTGCCCAGGCTGAAGCACGAAGTTGGTGTTCTCATAGGGCACGGCATCTTCGGACGGGCACCAGCGAGTCGACCCGTTGTCGCAGATCTGGCCCGAGCCAGCCGAGGCGGCGGGCGGGGGCAAGACGCGAATGAAGTAGGGCTGCGGCGACACGTCTTGCGGTTTCACTGCGGTCGCCGAGGCGTGACCCTTGCAAGCTGTGGTGGCGGAGGCGCTGATGTCGTAGCTGCCTGGAACAAGCAGCGGAAACTGGACAATCGCCGTCGTCTTGTCGGTGGTTGTGATTGGGGTGAGCGTGAGAGGCGTGCCGTCTGGGCTCTTCACTGTCCACTGCCAACTCGGCTGGGTCGGCGTCGACGATCCCCACGCAATGATTCCCTCTACCTCCAGGGTGGAGTTGGCGCCCGACGGCAGGTTGAGGAGACTGGACGAGGACCAGGGAATGATGTTTACCGTGCAGGCCACGTAGACATCACGGGGCGGTGTGGCGCCGTCGGAGGTCGCTCCCGCATCCTGCGCGATGCCGGTACTCCCGCCGGTGCCCGCAGACGTTTGACCACCCCTGCCCGTCGCGCCGCCCGACGAAGCCATCCCGCCAGAGTGCAAACCGGTAGAACCACCAGTGCTGTTGGCCTCCCCGTCAATCGACGAGGACCCTGCATCGGGCTGCATGACTATTCCCGATGATCCGCCGGACCCGGGTGCTCCAGACGTTCCACCATGGCCGCCGTGTCCGCCTGTCGAATTGCTCGAACCAGCGGCGGCGCACCCGCTCACTGCCACGAGCACCCAGGCGACAACGCTGGACCGGCGGCGAGTCATAGGAAGGACACCGTCCATGTCACCCACTGGGCGCAGCCAGGCGTGAGCTCGCAACGACTGGCATTCTGGTCGCAGGTGCTGAAGTCGCGGGTCTTGCGGTCCTGGTATTTGGCACGAACTTGGATGACGTCGCCGGTGACAAACAAGTCGGCGCCGAAGTCCAATCGGTTCGAGTTCTGGGGATTCGACACGCGGGTGAAGTCTCCGCTGGTGCCGTCCCGATACGACCAGGTGAAAGTCCCGAAGGTCGACCCTGGGTAGGGATCGAGGTCGTCGGCCACGCTGGTCACAACAAACGCGGTGCGCTGCTCCGGAAAGGCGACGGTGTTGGGATCCTCAGGGGCAAATCCCACGATGCACGGTGGCTGGTCTTGGTCGATGACCACGTCGACGGTAGCCGGAGCGCTGGACATCTGGCTCGAGTCGGTGACGACTAGCTGGATGTGGTAGGTTCCGGAGCTTGCGGCGGTGAAAGAGCAAAGCACTGTGGTTTGCGAAAGCTTGCTGTTGTCGGGCTGGGTGACCGTCCAGGCGAAGGTCAAGTTGTCCGTGTCGCCGAGGTCGGGGTCGGTGGAGCCGGACCCGGTGAAGACAAGATTGCTGGCCAGAGGCAAGGTGGCGTCTGTTGATACCGGGCTTGTTCGTACGATGACGGCAGTGGGCGCCCGGTCTTGCACATTGAACGCGCGCCGAGCCTCGGCGCTGGCGCCGTAGCGATCCTTCACCTGCACCACGACGCAGATTGGGACGAACCCTTGCGGAACGTAGGAACACTGGGCATTGCTCTGCTGGCTAGCGCAGCTCCCCAGCGCACTGGTCGCTGCCGTGTCGCAGTTTGCGTTGGTACCCACCCACCAGGTGACATTGAGCGAGTCGCTGCTCTGGTCGGGGTCGAAAATCGTCGCGGTGAAGTTCGCTGTCTCGCCAGGGTGGGGCGTCTGGGCGGGGTCGTCGATCTTTACGGTGGGCGGCATGCTGATAGGACCAGTGTCAAGGAGGCAGTTCGTCGAGCCGCCTGCTAGGAGGGTCAGTAGAAGAATCCTGGTCCGGTGCCCAGCCACGGCCCAACGCTATCACACTCTCGGTGCCTGCAACGAACAGGCCAACACTCTCATCAGGCTATGGCGGGGTTGCCGAACCAGAAGTGAGTGTTTTGTGAGACAAGCCGGATCCAGGTGTCGCGGTTCGGGCGGCTCTGCCCGGGTCCTTTTATATGGGAACCCTCAAAGGGT
>PMJE01000445.1 GCA_003157315.1 Myxococcales bacterium
CGGTCCACGCGGTTGAGGTCGGGCAGGAGAATCTGACGGACTTGCACCGGTATTTGTCCGGCCAGCGCCCGTTGTTGCGGTGTCGCGGCCCGGCGGATTTCCTCCCGGATGAATTTGTGCTGATAATTCTTCCACTCGCGATACTCGTCACGGTAATAACCGATGACGACCAGAACGCCGACCAGGAGGCCGAGCACGGTGAACCAGCCGTAGAATTTGCGGACGGAGAGGTCGTTCATGTCAGTGGCCCTCCGTGATTGCCGGTGGTTGTTCCCAAGGGACCACCCAGCCCCAGTTCGGGCCGCGGAACAGGGTGCCAATAATCGTCAGCACGATGGCCGTCACCAGGCAGACGGTGAAAATCGTGTTGGCGACCGCGCGTTCGCGGGCAAACCAGCGGCCGACGCCTTTGCGCTGACGATCCAGGTAGGGCAACAGCATCAGTGCCGTCACCAGCAGGCCGGGCACCACCACACCGCCCCAGAACGCCGAGTAGCTGACCAGTTCCTGCAGGCCGAGGAAATACCACGGCGCTTTCGCCGGGTTCGGCGGATGAATCGGGTTGGCGAACTCTTCCAGCGGCGCGTTCCAGAAAATCGCCAGAAACAGCACCACCACCGCCACCAGCAGGAACAGCAGCAGCTCGCGGAAAACCAGGTGCGGCCAGGAGAACACCTCGTCTTCCGGGTTCTGGCCGACCTGCGGCGTCGTGCCGCGCGCAAGTTCCATCAGGCCGTAGCTCTTGTTCGTCGGCAATTGCTTGAGGTCCATCTGCTGAACGACGTCGCCGGGCTCGTCGGGACGCGACAACCCGCCGTCCTTGCGCACGCGCCAGAGATGGACGGCCACCATGAGCAGCGCCGCCGCCGGCAGCACGATGACGTGCAGCGCATAAAATCGGGTCAGCGCCTCCTGCCCAACCACATTCCCGCCGAGCATCAGATATTTCAACTTGAGACCGATCACCGGCGCGTAGCCGGCGATGTTGGTCCCGACGGTGATCGCCCAGAACGCGAGCTGGTCCCAGGGCAGCAGATAGCCGGTGAAGCTCAACCCCAGGGTCAGCAGCAACAGTCCGACACCGATCACCCAGTTGAACTCGCGCGGGCGTTTGTAGGCGCCGGTGTAAAACACGCGGCACAGGTGCAGCAGCACGAACAGCACCATCAGGTGCGCCGCCCAGCGGTGCATGTTGCGGATGACCAGGCCGGCGGAGACGACATACTGCAAGTCCTTCATGATGTCGTACGCCTTCTCGGTGCTGGGCACATAATAGAACATGAGCAACACGCCGGTGACGATCAGGATCAGGAACAGATAAAGCGAAATCAGGCCCAGCCCGAGCGAGTAGGAGGCGCGCAGCGAATGGCGGTTGACCTTCGCCGGCTGCACGTGCAGCAGAAAGCTGGAGACCATCACCTGCGACCGCTCCAGGTTGCTCTCCGGCAGGCCGATCCGGAAGATCGAGCGGCCGACGCGCGTGCGCGTGAACCACTGCCAGATTCGTTTGGGCAGAGGCGCGTTCATAAAGTGAGGTATTTGTCCGCGGCCACGCGCTGGTTTTTGTCCACCAGCAGCCGGCTATCCTTGCTCAGCGTTACCTGAAACCACTCCAGACTGCGCGGGGCCGGGCCGCTTTTGACGGCGCCCTGGTCATCAAACACGCTGCCGTGGCACGGGCAATGGTAGCCGTGGTCGGTGCGGTTGACCGTGCAGCCGAGGTGCGTGCAGATCGCCGAGAGACAGCGGAACGCGTTGCCCTGGCGCACGAGGAAGACCCGTTCCTCTTCCAGGAACGTCACGGAACCGTCGGGGTAGTCGTCGGGCTTGCCGGCCTTGAAGCGCAGGCTCGGCTCGTACAGCACGTTGGGCACGAGGAAACGCACGGCTCCCGCCGACGCCGCCACCACTGCGAAGGTGCTGGCGAGCCAGCCCAGCGTGAGCTGGAAGAAACTGCGCCGGGAAACTCCGTTTTTGTTTTCCGAGGTGGAGTGATTCATATCAGGCGGGCATCAGTTCCACGCGTTCCATGGTGATCGCGCCGGTGGGACAGCGGGCGGCGCACAGGCCGCAGCGGATGCAACGGGTTTCATCCTTGATGATTGCGCCCTGCTCGCCGGGTTCGGGCGCGCGCCCGTAACGCGCGAGGAACGCGCCCTGCAGTTTTTCGTCGCCGCGCAAGTTGGCGGCATCCACCAGCCGCAGACAGTATTCGGGGCAGACATCGGCGCAACCGCCGCAGAGAATGCACTCGTCGCCGTTGAACACCGGACCGACGTGGCACTTCAAACAGCGATCCGCCTGGAGTCGCGCGTCAGGTTCCGGATAATTTTTTTCCACTTCAGCAATTCCGATGCGCCGGTCCAGCGGCAGCGTCGGCGGCGGACGGCGGACGAACTTTTCGTAATCGGGTTTCATCCGATACTGGAGCGTGTTGTAAATCGTCACGCGCGCCTGGCGCGGCTCCGCGGGCACGCGACCGGTGAGGAATTTGGCGATGGAATTCGCCGCCTTCTTGCCTTCGGCGACCGCCGTGATGATGATTCGCGGCCCGAACGCCACGTCACCGCCCGCGAACACATCGGGCCGCGATGTGGCCATCGTTACCGGATCGGTTTGCAACGCTCCGCGCGGCGTCACTTTCAAATTGTCCTCGGGACGAATCCAGGCCAGGTCCGCCGACTGGCCGATGGCGAGAACGACGGTGTCGCAATCCACAATCTCTTCACTGCCTTCAATGAACTGCGGATTG
>PMJE01000653.1 GCA_003157315.1 Myxococcales bacterium
CGTTCCGCTGAATGAAAGCTCCAGATAATGGTCAGCGTCTGCGACAGGCGACGGGACCGCAACGACTGTGCAGCCCGTCACCTTGCCCAGGTTCGAGTAGCCGATGCTGACGTAGTTGGTTGCAACCACCACAGCCGAGCCCAAACTCTCGTCCTGGTACCAGTAGCGAAGNNGCCAGTGGTCTTCTGCGCGACCCACACCTGCAAGCCGCTGGCTGGCGCGGTTGACGTTGAACCACCCGCTCCACCGGAATCCCCGCCCCCGCCCAATGACCCGCCTGTCGCGACGCCGCCCCCGCCGTTGCCACCCCCGCTCACGCCGCCGGTGCGCGTGCCGCCAGCGCCTCCGTTTGTGCTTCCGCCATTCCCGAAGGGATTGAAACCCCCAGTCCCGCTCGCACCGCCCACACCACCGTCTGCTCCGCCTCCGCTCTTGCCGCCGCTGCCCACGCCGCCGGTGGCGCCGATGCCGCCCGCGCCGCCTGTGGCAGTGGTCCCGCCGCTTCCGCTCTTGCCGCCCGTGGCGGTGATCCCGCCGCTTCCGCTCTTACCTCCTGTCGTGGTAATCCCACCGCTTCCGCTCTTGCCTCCTGTCGTGCTCGTGCCGCCTGAACTCGTGGTTCCACCCGCGCTGGACTTGCCCGTGCCTACCGCGCCGCCAGAATCGCTGGCGCCGCCCTGGCTGGACACGCCCCCGCTCGGTTGAGCGGTGGAGCCCGCAGCACCTCCGGTTCCAACAGCGCTCGAACTAGATGAGTTGCCACCAGCCGGCGTAGGGCCAGCGTGCCTCACAATCTCATCAGGTGCGCCGCAGCCGGCGCCGAACATCAGTCCAGCAATTGCCACCGAAAGAAACAGGCCAAGAAAGACTTCGCAAGACCCACTCGCACGGGAACACCGAGGGCGATGTCTAGTTTCACTCATCATATATAGAGTACCCTCAGAAAGCCTAGAAACGGAAATGCGAAGCGCACGAGACGCCAGATTGGTGTGCGCCTGACCACATTGTCCTACTCACCGTCGCACCACCGCGACGCCCAGCCCACGCTAAAACGCGAACAGTCCGCCCAGCGATACGCCCCCGATCGCCCGTTGCACGCGCTGGCCGTCCAAGCGGAAAACCTCTTCGCCCCCCTGTGCCGAGAGCACGAGCCATGTGCTGCGATAGGAACGCAGCATGGCTGACGCTGCACCGCCGTAGTTCAATCCGAACGAATATGTGCCGTCGTACCGAGTATCTTGCTGCCGCACGATGGGCATGCCGACCGTTGGACCCAGCAGCAACGCGAACCTGTCTGTCCAAGCGAGCGGCCAGAGTGCGTCGAGCGAGAGCCCGAAACGCAAGAACGTCGACTGAGAGTCCTGGTAGTTGGCATCGAAGGACGAGAACTCGGCGCGCGCGCGCAGCGCGATCCTGCCGACTCTGCGCATGTAGGAAAGCGCAGCCGTCCCAACCACGGATCCAGTTCCAGGCACCGGACTACTTTGCAGACCGACATTGACGCCCAACGAATTGGGCTGCCACAGCCCGCCCTTCTCGCGATGATTCTCGGCATCTGCCAAAACCGGGGCCATCGAAGCTGTCTCGATCACCGTCGAGCTGCCCGCCGCGAGCGAGAAAGTCGTCTCGCTGACGCTGGCCAGGACCCGCCGCACGACCCGATACTCGCCAGCAGGCAGGGCCAAGTACACGTCCTCGCCCGAGGTCGAGCCCAACTCCGCGATCACCTCGCCGCGTCCCTTGTTCACCACCGTATAGGTGACGCCGGTTTCGCGCGGGAACACCAGGCGAGCGTCGTTGGGCCGGGTGCGGGCCAAGATCACATCGCCGGCACCGGACATCCGATAGTCGTAGGTCGGGTGCTGGCCGCCAACCAGGCTGGCTGCCGTGCTGGCCAGGGTGCGCCTGAACGCGAACTGATAGACCTCACCCAAGGTCACCTGCCCGTCATGTGACGAGTCGGCGGCGCCACGCAGCCCGGCCATGATGTTGTGGGTGAAGAATGAGCCTTCGAGATCGTCGGACTCTTGCGACAGCTCGTTGGCCGTCGAGGAAGTCACAATCGCCATGCCCTTGACGCTGCCTGGATCGGCCAGATGGATCTCGTAGCCGGGTGCGCGTCGGCCACCCTTCACGCCGGTGAGCGCGCCCGACTGGCAGGCGTCGACAAACGCCACGCGCACGTCCGCCCCGGAGAGCTGTTCGAGATACGAACGCAGATCGCGCAGAGGCAAGCGCGACGATCCCAGCTCGAGCGCCTCCTGATCACCGTGGCCCGAATAGTAGAAGAGGAACAGGGTCCGCTTGCCCTCGGCGTGCGCGCGATCGAGCTGCGTCCGCGCAGCGGCCAACGCCTCTTCGACCGCCTGGCGCCGCGCTCCCTGGACAGTGACGACGCTGTCAAATTCACCCGCGCTGCGAAGCAAACTGGCTAGCTTGCCGGCTTCTGCTTCGGCAAATCGCAAGGTCCGCGCTGGGTCGTGCCCCAGATTGTTGCCGACCACGACTGCCACGCGGGCCTGCTGGGCCTGCGCGTGGGCAGCTCCCTGCCCCAACGCCAAGATCAGGCATGCGCCTAACAAGCGAAGGGCCATAGCGCTAGCGTACCTTATTCTTTCACGGCCGTTACACCGATTGTGACGAGCCCATGCGCCATTGGTGACCATGGTCACGGCCGCCTGAGCAAGAAGGACACTTGCTCAGCCTCGACTGGCAGACTTGCCGCCTGGCGGATGTCACCCTTGCATGCGGCCAGCGCCTCGGCAATGGCCCCGCGAACCACGTCCTCTCCAACAACCGCCGGCGTCCAGAGAGCAAAGACCCTTTCCCAGCCGCGGTGGTCATCCAATTCCACGGACTCGGGCAGCATGACCTCGGCTCCGGCCGGGGCGGTCACCCCGGCCAATGCGTCATCACGGTAGTAGGGAAACACCCGGCCGCTATCGTCGACCCCGAACACCAGCAAGACCCCGGGTTGATCCTTGGTGTAGGCAAAGCGCAAGCGGTCGCCCACCAGAAAATCGTCGCCATCCTTGACCGGAAACACGCTGTCACCGCGTTTGCAAAATGCCTCGACCAACAGGGCACCCTTGCTGCGCACGGCACCCGGCACACGCATGGTGGCACCAGAGATCTTATCCAGCGCCGGTGGTCCCGGAGAAAAGCGTGTCACCACGAGGAGGACCATTGCCGTGGCCGCAACCGGGGTGAGCGTCAGCGGCACCAGCAGGCGCCACCAGGCCCTGCGACGCCGTTCGGATGCCCCTGCCAAGATCGCGCGAGCTGCCGCGAGGCTCTGGCGCTCAGGATCGCTTCCCAGCAGTTCCTGGCGGGCCGAGACCAGCTCTGCCAAGGCAGCCGCACACCGATCGCACGTGCGCACGTGAGCGGCCGCGTCCGTGGATCGCTCCACCTCTGACTTCGCCTCCCAGCGCGCTAGCTCCAGGCGCCCCACGCAATCAGTCATGAGTTTCCCTCCTCCTCGTTTCTCCCGCATCAGGCTCCGCTACTCCAAGCAAATCCCGAGCGATTCTCGCAACTTTGCGCAGTCGATTGAACACCGTTCGCCTTGTGATCCCAAGGGTTTCGGCGATCTCGACCTGCGACATGCCATCCACGTAGCGCATGACCGCCACGCTCGCGCCGGCCTCACCACAGCGGTCCAAGACCGCAGCTACGAATTCGCGATCCACGTGCCGCCCCTCCATCGATCCCGACGACGAGGGACGCAGCCGCAGCGACGCGGCAGCACGGGTGTGAACCTTGACCTCACGGATCTGATTCAAGCAAACGTTCGTCGATACTCGGTACAGATAGCGAAGGGCATCCTCGTCGTTGGGAAACCGCGGCCCGCGGGTGAGCACGCGAATAAACGCCTCTTGGGTCGCGTCCCGAGCCGCCGCCTGCGACTGCAACATCNNGCAGTCTCGCTTATTCTTTCCACGACTGGTGGGCTCGCCTCTCGGCCCAGCTTCATCAAAGCATAGTCGGGCAAGCCGCTGGAAAAAAGTGGTCCCGCACTTTCCCCGGCATTCTCCGACGCAAACGCTAGGCCAACAGCGCGCAAGGTCACACGGCCCTGCCTATCGAGCAGACTACAGCCACAGGCCGATCTGGCCTCGATGGAAACCTTGGGCATTGTGGGCCGCGTGGCGAGCATCGATTCTTGCTGAGCGCCCCGCGAATTCCGCGGAGCAAG
>PMJE01000362.1 GCA_003157315.1 Myxococcales bacterium
GCGAACCACAGTCAACCGAACCCCCGATTTGGAGGAGAAAATGGACGACCAGAATGCCAATCCGTACAGAAGGCGGAGCAATTGCGTCCCTGGTGAGCGCGAAAAAAGCAACGCTCCCGGCCAAGTTCCCAACAAGAATCCATGGAACGACGCCGAGCCGACCTGGCCGGGGACCGAGTACGACGATGATGAGGCCGTGGCCGACGGGATGTGCGACGACGACAATGATGCCCCTTGGCCGTGGATGTCTGCGGTCCTCGGCTCTCCGCAACCCTCGCTGTGGGACGAGGCCATCTCCAAGATCTTCGCCTCCAAGTCCCGCAGCGACTCTTTCTAGTCGCGCGGGGAGCCAGGGTTCCCATGATCGCGTAGGCGCAGGCGGGCTTTGCCCGCCGTAGCCAGACCGCGGGAGGGTTTGGGAACCCTCCCAGGGTTCCCATGAAAGAAGTGGGCCACCCAGGTCCAGGAGATTGCGACGAACCCGGGCGGCCCACAAAGGGCCAAATCGTTGGCGTTTCCACCCCTAGCCGGTCCTGGCCAGCGCCTACCCCGACGCCGATGGGCAGGCTACCCCAGCATCGGGGGCGCTATCGGCACAGTTGTGTATCAGATGGGAAAACGTCGAGTGACGGATGCGTCGATCCGGTTGACTACGACGGCAACGAGGGCTTGCCGAGCAGCGCGGGCTGCGCGCCAGAGGCCCCGGTCTTCCCCGAGCTTTCGTGCCCCGCCGCCACATATTCGTCCCTGTCCTCCGGCTGAGTCGGCAGCGCTGTCGCAGACTGCCTCGCTAGTTCAACGAAGCGTTGCTGGCTGCGCCGCAATGGATCGCCGCTCGCGGGACGCAGGCGCTGATAGGTGCCGTCGGGCAACAACATACGTGCCTTCACGTTGTCGTCGCGGCATGTGGCCAGAATCTCGTCGATCAAGCGGTCGCGCAGCGATTCGTCGTCAACCGGGAACATGACCTCTACGCGTCGGATGAAGTTGCGCGGCATCCAGTCGGCCGACGAAAGGTAGACCTCGCGCCGGCCGCCGGCGTGAAAGTGGAAGATGCGGGCGTGTTCCAGGTAACGGTCGACCACGCTGAGCACGCGGATGTTCTCGCTCATGCCCGGAATTCCAGGCCGCAGGCAACAGATCCCGCGCACCAGCAGGTCGATCGACACCCCGCTCTGCGACGCCCGATACAGGGCACGGATGACGTCCGGGTCGACCAGGGCATTCATCTTGGCCACGATCCGGCCTGAATGCCCGTACATCCGCTCGCGCTCGATGAGTTCGACAATCCGCTCGGCAAGGCCCAGCGGCGCCACGGTGAAACGCTTCCATGAGGGCGGAGCGGAATATCCAGTCAGCAAATTGAACAGCGCCCCAGTGTCGTCGGCAAAAGCCTCGCGCGCCGTGAAGAGCGAAATGTCCCCGTAGGTTCGGGCAGTAATCGGATTGTAGTTCCCCGTCGACAGGTGCACATAGCGACGGATGGCATCACCCTCGCGGCGCACCACCAGCGAAGCCTTGCAGTGGGTCTTCAGTCCCACCACGCCGTACACCACGTGTACGCCGGCCTCTTCCAGCACGCGCGCCCAGGTGATGTTCCGCTTTTCGTCAAAGCGCGCGCGCAGTTCGATCATGGCCGTCACCTGCTTGCCGTTTTCCGCGGCCCTAGTCAGCGCAGTGACGATGGGTGAATCGGCGCTGGTCCGGTACAGGGTCTGCTTGATGGCCAGCACGTCAGGATCCGCGGCCGCGGTCGACACGAAATCCACCACGTGATCGAACGATTCGTACGGCAGGTGCAAGAGCACGTCGTGCTCGGAAATCACCCTAAACATGTCCGAGTCGAGAAAAGCCGCCACCGGTTGCGGAGTAAACGGCTCGTCCCTGAAGTCCCGCAACTCATCGCGTGTGGCCAGTGGCGATAGATCAGCCAGGTGCAGCGGTCCCTCGGCGGGGTACACGTCGTCCGGCTGCAAGAGCAGTGCTTTGCGCAGGAAGCTTTCCACCTCGGCGGGCGTGTCATGCGCGAGTTCCAAGCGCACCACCTGATTGCGCTCGCGGCGTCGCAACTCGCGCTGGATGGTCTTCAGCAGATCGTCCGCCTCATCCTCATCCACCGATAGATCAAAATCGCGCGTCACACGGAAGCAATGACAGCCCACCACGCGAAAGCCCGGAAACAGCTCGCCCACGTGCATGGCAATGACGTCCTCGAGCAGAACGAAGGCGGCCCGATGAGGTGGTGAAGGTGGGATCTCCACCAGGCGTTTCAGCACCGCCGGCACTTGCACAACCGCGAAAATGCGCGAGCGGCGAGCCACGCGCTGGCTCTCCTTGCGCAGGACGATGGCCAGATTCAGGCTGCGGTTGCGCAGGACCGGAAATGGATGTCCCTGATCTACCGCTAGTGGGGTCAGCACCGGCCAAACGTTGCGACTGAAGTGCGCGTGCAAGAACCCCTTCTGCTCGGGGTTAAGCTGGTCAGGCGCCAAAATGGCCAGGCCCGCTTTGGCTATCAGTTGGGGTGCGATGAAGTCGCGGAAGTTGTGGTACAGGGCCGCCACCATGTCATGGGTGCGCGCGGAGATCGCCGCAAGCTGCTCTCCGGGCAACATTCCATCTGCGCCACTGTCAGCCACACCGCCGGCCAGCAACTGCTTGAGCCCGGCGACCCGCACCATGAAAAACTCGTCCAGATTGGACGCCACGATGCCCTGGAACTTGCAACGCTCNNGCCAGCGGCACATTCGGGTCACACGCCTCCTCCAAGACGCGCCCGTTGAACTCCAATGAGGACAGCTCGCGATTGATGAAGTGGTGCGGGCGCACCTCGCTCCCCACGCTGCCGAGCGCGCGGTTAGTCGAAGCGGAATGGCGCTTGGAAGACAAGGGACTAGGTCTTGCTCCGCGTTGTGACCACCTTCTGTGACATTTCTGTGAACTCTTTTGATACCTGCCAGCCCCAACTGTTACTGAGCATCTGTTCAAGCCACCTCAACCCGCAAACGACGACGGAATACCTGGCGAAACAGCGACGCCTCGCGCATCACGTCCCACATCTCTAGATCCATGGTTCCTCGCGCGGCCAGAGTCAAGATGATCTCGTGCGGCCGGACTCGTGCAGTCAGCCGCCGCACCGGCCGGGCATGACTGCGATCAAGCGAGTCGGCCACACGCAGCAGGGTCGCCAGCTTCCGCACGATCCCGGCTTCGCTGCGTGACAGCCCAGCCATGCCGCTGTGGTGCAGGTCAGGGTGGCTTCTGCGGTGATAGCGCGCGATACGGGCAACCAGGTCGCGCTCACGATCGGCCAGGCCCGGAATGTCCGCGTTGCGCACCAGATACTCGGTGTGACGATGGTGCTTCTGGTAGTTCACCGAGTTCCCGATGTCGTGCAACCACGCGGCGGCTTCCAAGTATGGGCGAACTGCGGCCGGCAGGCGGTGAATTTGCGGGATCTGATCGAACAGGGCCAAGGCCAGCGTGGCGACCTGGCGCGCGTGCGCTTCATCGAACTGAAACCGGCGCCCAAGCGCAAGGGCCTCGTCAGCCAGGGAACGGTCGCGCTGACTGGTGCTGCGACGGTTGAGCAAATCGACCAGCAAGCCGTCGCGCAGGCCGCGATCGACGGCAGTCACCGCATCCAAAGAAAGCCGGCGCGCCAGCGCCTCCAGAATCACGGCGCCAGCCAGCACAATATCGGCACGGGCTGGGTCAAAACGCTGCCGTCGCTCGCGCGGGCTCATGACCGCCAATTCCTCGACCGCACGGCCCAGCTGCTTGACGGTGGCCTGGTTGCTGCCTTCGGCCGCGGTGTAGTCCACCACTGCCCGAATCGACCCCGAGCTGCCCAGCGCCACACGAGGCGCGCCGGGAAGAACCTTGGGCAACGACTCAGCCATGGCTTCGCGCGCGTATTCGCGCGCCAGGCGAAGCTGTTTGGCAGTGGTGTTGTGGGCCAACTTGAACAGCTCGGTCAGGCGAACCGCGCCCATGGCAAGACTCCACAGGTGGGTGGGTCTGTCGCCCAATGCAACCGCCACCTCGGTCGAGCCGCCGCCGATGTCGACGCATAGTGATCGGGTGTTGGGCCGCTTGCCCTGCAAGACGCCCAGGCAGATGAGTCGTGCCTCTTCCTTGCCTGAGATGATCTCAAGGTTCAGCTTCGCCTCGCGCTGCACCCGCCGAACGATCTCGTCGCGGTTGCGCGCNNGTGGCCACCAATCGCTCGACCGCCGGGCCAGGAATTGCGCCCCGGGTGAACACGTCTTGTCCCGGCCGCACGGGATCCCGTTCCTGATGAGTGATTTCGATACTGCCGTCCTGCAAGGCGCGGCCCATCTGCAGGCGCACAGCATTGGCGCCTACGTCTACGGCTGCGATGATGGAATCGGTACCTGGTGTTCTCAAGGTGCTAGGCTCCCGTTTGGCTCTCCGCCGCCAGAGGCCTTGCGGGAATTATGGCAGGACCCTGTGACAAACGAGCAACAATCGGATGCGCCGGGTCGTCTTCCAGTCCCCATTCAAGCATGACCGTTCGCGGGATAGGGGAAGCACGAAAGTTTCCGTAACTTCACGGTCCCGTCACCTGGACCCCGTAGCCTGCCGGCAATGGTTGAAGTCAGTCGTCGACCCTTGCCCCGCATTCTGGTGGTCGAAGACGAAGTCGACATCAGCACCTCGCTATCGTACAGCCTCAAGGCAATGGGCTATGAGGTACAGGTCGCGGACCGAGGCGAGGCGGCACTGGAGGCGTTGGCGAGTTTTCGTGCCGACTTGGTTCTGCTGGACATCATGCTGCCCGACATCTCGGGGTTCGATGTCTGCCGCCGCATTCGCTCCATGACTGGTGGAGTTCAGCCCGCAGTGATCATGCTGACTGCCAAGAGTCAGGAACTGAACCGCGTGGCCGGCTTCGAGGTGGGCGCAGACGACTATGTGACCAAACCGTTCAGCATCCGCGAGCTCATG
>PMJE01000265.1:0-10126 GCA_003157315.1 Myxococcales bacterium
GAGCCAAACGGGAGCTTGATCGAGGCGCTGACTTGTCCGCCAGCGACATCGAGGATGGTGACCGAGGCCGCGGCGTCTGGTTTGGTGGCATCACCCGATGCCAGCAGGTGGGTCACCACCGCCGTGCTCCCGCCGGGTGCGACAGCAATGGCAAAAGGATAGGGAGCGACCGGCACGGTGGCCTGCGTATTCCCGGTTGCGCTATCCAGAATGAGAACCTGATTCAGGGCGAAGTCGGGGACCAAAACGCGCGAGCCATCACTGCTCACCGCCACATCGGTCGGCTTCGGGCCTACGTCCAGGCGCCGGAGCACCGAACCCGCCGTGATGTCCACCTCAGCAACGGTTCCCACGCCGTATTCGGCCACCATCACCTTCCCGGCCCCTGACCGGGCGAGCCCCTTGGGCTGGCCCGACAGTTTCACGGAGCGGAGCGACATGCCGGCCGTGGTGTCGAAAACGACGAGCTCGGCCGCCGTCTCGTCGGTGACCGCGAGAGTTGCAGAATCATCAGAGTAGGCGACCGCGTATGGAGAGCGGAAGATCGGCTCGGTCGGCGCGTTCGACCCGCCGGCGCCAGCCTGGCCTGCATCGTCAGCGCCAGCCTGGCCCGCACTGCCAGCGCCAGCCTGGCCTGCATCGTCAGCGCCAGCCTGGCCTACACCGCCAGCGCCAGCCCCGCCGGTCGCCCGTCCACCGCCCCCTCCGACCGCTCCTCCCCCGCTGGCGCCCCCAGATCTGTTACCGGCGTCCGAGGGTGACTGGGCTTGCGTCCCCGCGTCCGGGGAGCAGCCCATGATCACCAGCCCCGAACCAATCAAGATCGCAAGCCGTGCCGTCATAGTCCTGAGTAGCTTTCGCGTGTCCATGCTCGTCTTCAATACTGCCTGTGGACATCGAAAGTGACCTCCGAAGATCGCGGTTCAAGAGGGCTTTCGCCATACTGACCGGCTTCGATGACCCTGTAAAGCCTTGCCCGCGCAGTCGGGCCGGGAATACCTGGGCGAGAATCGAAGCCCTGCGGGGCAACCAGAAACCCTTGGCCGGCGGCGGATTCCTGGAAGCCCGACATGGGGCCCGACTATCTCAAGGGCACCAGGATCGTCCTGAAGAAGGCAAAGAACCGCCAACCCGTGGCCAGCACGACCGCATAGGGCGCGGCCTGTGCAAACAGCGTGGCGAACTTGAACCAGCGGCGCTTGCCCTCCACGTGGATGAGCACGTACGCGATCCCGGGCAGTTGGAACAATAGAATGAACACCATCCACCAGCGGTGCTCGGCGCGAAAGGCGTGCCCGATGACCAGAATCAGCGCCACGACGGACAACAAGCCAGCCGCCGCCAGCGCGGTGGCCGCTTCGGCAAGCATGCGCTTGACCTGCGCGACCTCACCAGCGGACAGTGGCCGCCGGCCTGCACCCACCAGAGCCGTGTCGATTGCGGTGGTCAACGTCCGATAGAGCCCGGCGATATCGAGCCCGCTGCCACTGGCGTCGCGAAAAGCGCGCTTGATCGTTTCGCAGAAGCCGCCGCGGTTCTTGCTCTCGTATATTACCGTACCCCTGGGTGCGTTCTGGTCTGCCTGATTGGCCGAATCAACCAGCACGCCATCCGCTACCACGAGATTGGCCTGCTCGCGGTACTCGGCCGGAACCTGGTCCAGCCGAGTGACGAAAACCTCGCGCTTTGTGTTCGGATCGCGGTAGCGATAGATCGATTCAGATCGGGCGGGCGAAGCCTGCCCCAGCAAAGCCAGCAAGGTGGCCCAGAACGCCAGCGTTCTCATGGCACTATTACAGCGCGCGGACGCGGCGCTTGCCAAGTTCAACCCGCAGAGCCCGAGCGCACGGCCATCAATTCGAGCGCGGCCTTGATGGCGTAGAGCAGGCTGATTTCGCTGGCGATGCCTCGCCCTGCAATGTCGTAGCCCGAACCATGATCCACCGATGTACGCACTACCGGCAGGCCCAGCGTCACGTTGACCGAGGCACGAGGAAAGGCGGGCTTGACCGCAATCAGGCCCTGGTCGTGGTACATGGCTAGGATGAGCTGGTAGCGCCTGACCCGGTCGATGAAGAACGAATCCGCAGGGAAGGGGCCGTCGCAGGCAATACCTTGGCGCCGCGCCCGGCGCATCGCCGGGACGATCACGCGCGCTTCCTCATCACCCATTAGGCCATGCTCACCCGCGTGCGGGTTGAGGCCCAGCACGGCCACCGGCAGCTTGCGGCCCCAGCGGGCGCGGCCCGCCTGCTCCAGCATCTTGAGCGAGGTTACCAACCCGGCCAGCTTGAGATGGCCAGACACCTGGCAGAGAGGAATGTGCGTGGTCTGCAGCGCCAGCAGATAGTCGGGGGTGAGGAACGCCATGCGCTCGTCGCGCGCGCCCAGCTTTTCGGCCAGGTAGCCGGTGTGGCCCACGAAGTCGGGGAGCAGCGCCGCCACGGCTTCCTTGGTGACCGGCCCGGTGACGATAGCTGCGATCCGGCGGCGTCGGGCCTGCTCGATGGCGAAGTCCAGATAGCCGAGCTGTTCGCGCCCGTAGGCCGGCGTGCTGAAGCGAAAGCGTCGCATGTCGATGTGGGAATGGGCGAAGAGCCGGAGTGTGGTGGGTGGAAGCCAGTTGCGCGAGAAGTCCTCCACCAGGGCGATGGGGAGGCTTCGCCGCAGCCGTCGCCCTGCATCTGCCAGCACCCCGGCATCGCCCACCACCGACAGATTCGCGCATTCCTTGCGCAGGCAGGTTCGGATCTGGTGTGCCAAGGGCTGTCTTCCGCGCGCTAGCGCGATGAACGCCTTGATTATGACTTCAGCCGAGATGCCGGCTGGATCGCCCATGGTCACCAGCAGGTTTCTCGTCTTGCCCGACGGTGTATGTCCCACACAGGCAGTTCACGCGAATTTCGCGCGCGATGCAAGTGGCACCCTCCGAAACGCTGATGATGGTGTAAGATTCTGCGAGGAGACAAGAAATGGAACTTCATGACCTCAACCCCGACGAGAGAGTTGCCCTGGCCGCCCTGATCGATTTCGTAGTAATGGCCAGCGGTCATGCGACCGAAGACGAGGAGCGAGAGATCCAGGCTATCGTCGACGAGATCGGCGAGGACGCCTATCGCCAGGCGGTGGAGGAGGTCGATCGGCGTTTCCCCGACGAGGAGGCCGCGAAGAAATTCCTTACAACCATCACCCGCCCAGAGGCGCGCGACCTTATCTTTGGCGCGGTGATGGGGGCTGCAATGACCGACACTATCGAGGGCCACGAGTCCACGATCCTCGATTGGGTCGCCAAGGAGTGGAAACTAGAGGTCAAGTACGAGGAGCCACCCGAAGCATGAATGCGGGCGCGGACGATGCGTCCTTGCCCCGCGCTCGCGCTCGCGGTAGCTTCAAGGCAGGTATTGTCCTGCTGGACGGACAGGGGAAGTCGAAGGGTGCAGTAAGTCGGACGGTTGGTACAATTGCCTAGGAGGATCTACATGGATGGCACGGACATGGTAACCAGGGACAAGCTATTGGCTGATCTGAAGCTGGTGGTGAATGACGCCGAAGAGCTGCTCAAGCTCACGGCTGGCCAAGCGGGCGAGAAGGTCGCGGCAGTGCGCGACAGGGTGCAACGAGAACTTGATCAAGCCAAGGTCAGGATCGTCGCACTCGAGGACAGGGCCCTCCGGCAGACCAAGGCAGCGGCACATGCCACCGACGCCTACGTCCACGAGAACCCGTGGAAGGCGGTGGGAATCGCCGCTGGGGCCGGGTTCCTGTTCGGACTGCTGATGGCCCGTCGCTAGAGCCCCAATGGCAGACGAACCCTTGGCCAGGGCGTCGGATCGTGGGCTGCTC
The DNA here is from genome assembly GCA_003157315.1 of Myxococcales bacterium. Next base: position 3,844 of record PMJE01000265.1, read on the forward strand.
GGGTCGGCAAACCATCTGCTCGCCGTGTTGGTTTCGGCGGCCGAAACCCGGGTTGGCATCTTAGCGACCGAGCTGCAAGAGGAACGGGTCCGCCTAGGCCGGCTGGTCTTGTTCGGCGGGGCGGCCCTGTTCTGTCTTGGCTTGGGGATCGTCTTGCTATCGGTTTTTCTGGTCGTGCTCTATTGGAACTCGGATCGCCTGGCAATCCTCGGGTTGCTCAGCGGACTCTTCCTCGGCCTCGGCGTGGTCAATGCCATCGTGCTCGCTGTCATAGTGCGCGGCTACAAGCGCCCGTTCGGCGAGACCGTGGACGTTCTAGCCAAAGATCGACAGAGCCTGGAGCGGAATCTATGAGCCTGTCTCTTACCGAAATCCAGCGCCACCGGGCGGAACTGGTGGAACGTGCCCGCGCTGAGCGCGTGGAGGTTAGGGCTGTGTTCGACAGACACAGTAACCTCTTTTGGCTGGCGGACAGGGGGGTGGAGATAGCCAAGTTTCTCGTGGCCAGAAAGGGCCTCTTGCTGGTCGCGGCGCTCGCCTTCGCCGTGGTCCAGCCACTCCGAGCTTTGCGTTGGGCGGCTCGGGCGTGGGGCCTTTTCCGGATCGTCCGCAAGATAAGCCGCGCCTTCGCGTAGGCTACGGCTCGGGCCAGCGCCGCACGCCTGGGTCGGGGTCGCACTTGTCCAGGGGCTCGCCCGCTTGTGGATGGCACAGCCCGGGGGTTGCCACATCGGCCAACGGTATGCGCACGAAGGGACGGCCGAGCAAAGCGGGATGGGGTACCTGCAGCCCTGGTTCGTCGATGCTTTGCTCACCGAAAAGCAGCAGATCGATGTCGATGACCCGGGCGCGCTTGGCCCCATCTGCCGGCCGGACCCGGCCGAGCATGCGTTCAATGCCTAGACTCGCATCGAGCAAGTGGCGGGCGGTCAGGGAGGTTTCCACCCGCACCACCGCATTTAGGTAGAGCGGTTGCGGAGCGTTCCCCTCAGGCACAGTTTCGTAGATGCCGCTTTGGGCCAAGACACGCACGCCCGCCACCTGATCGAGCGCTGCCACCGCAGCGTGCAAGAAGGCGCGCCGGTCACCTAGGTTGGATCCCAGTGCNNACCGGACTGGTGACCGGCGTCGGCGCCTTTCCCTTCTTCTTCGTTCGGCAGCTCTCGCGACGGGCCTACGACGGAATTCTCGGCTTGGGCGCCGGGCTGATGATGGCCGCCGCGACCCTGGGCCTGCTGCACGAGGCACTGGAGGGTGTGAACCGGGCCACCGGTCTGGACATCGGCCGCCTGGTCCTGGTGGTCACCGGCTTCTTGGCGGGCGTGTTTGTGGCCAGTGTGATGGACCGGCTGATCCCACACCGGCACGCCCGCGGCCACCGGCACCACCTTGGCCAGGGCTATCACGAGGTAGAGGCGCATGACCAGCGTGTGGAGATTCGCCAGAGCTATGCCATCGTCGGTGCGCTCTCAATTCACCGCATCCCCGAGGGCCTGGCCATCGGTGCTGGATTCGCGTCCGGACACGGGAGCCGCCTGGGCTGGCTGCTGGTAGCTGCGGTGGGCATCCAAAACATCTGCGAGGGCGTGGTGATGGGCGCCCCTTTGCGCCTGTCAGGCGTGTCGCCTTCGCGTGGCCTGCTCGTGGTCGCCGCGAGCGGCCTTGCCGTCCCGTTGGGCGCGCTGCTCGGCCATGGCCTCTCGTCGTGGGCGCTCATCACCCTTCCCTTCCTTCTGGCCCTGGCCGCGGGAATCCTCATCTACGTGACGTCTAACGAGATCATCCCGGAATCGCACAGCCACGGCCACGAGGGCGCTGCCTCGACTGGGCTGGTGCTGGGGTTCCTGCTGACCATGTTGATTGGGGCGGTCTTGCGTTGATCGGCGGACAGTCCATGGGCCATACTTGCGCCGTGAATCGCACCGTCTCTCTTCTGACCATCCTGCTGGTTGGCCTGCTGGCCCCTGCCTGCAGCAAGAAGATCGGCGATAGTTGCTCGACCAACATCGACTGCCAACAAGATGGCACGCGCATCTGNNCGCTTCTTCGACCAGAAGTACCCCACCGGACCTTGTCCCGACCCCAACGCGCCCCCGGGCAGCATCGGCGGATGCCAGCCCGATGAGCTCTGCGTGGTCTGCGGGCCGAGCACGTCCGTTCCTAGCCCATACTCCTGCTGCGTGCCGAGCGCGTCAGAACGGCGCTACTGTGCTGCGACTTGCGACAATGATGGCGATTGCCGGGACAGCTACGTCTGTCGCATCTCCGCTACCGATGGCAGCCTCGCACTCACGTCGGACCCCAACTCCATGACCACGGCGAAGTTCTGCGCCCCAGTGGAACCGTGAAGTGGGTGTAACTAGCGCTTGAAGCCGAGCAAGAGATCCGTGGTCGCTTGATCGGCGGCCGGGAACGGGTACTTCTCGAACTCCTCTGATGCTGCCCAGCGGAAGTCAGCCACCCGCAGGGGTCGCGGCTCTTGGTCCGGAAGGATGCTGGCCTGGTAAAGCGTCAGGTCCACCGAGTATCCGTCGTACTGGTGACTCCGTTGGGCCATGCGAAGTTTCACCTCGACCTCCACACCAACGCGCTCGCGCAGCTCGCGCTTGAGCGCGGAATCATCCGACTCGCCTGGTTCCACCTTTCCGCCGGGGAACTCCCACAAGCCAGGCAGTACCGCCGTCGGCCGTCGTTGCGTGATGAGATAGCGTCCTTCACGCTCAATAACGGCTGCCACCAGCTTGATGTGCGGCCCCAGATCCGACGTCATGAGTAAGGTCGAAAATTGTAGCACAGAAGTTCGGCAAGGCCGCGCTTCCTTTCAAGGCATCTTACGTCAAAAAGAAATGCCGTTCTTTTGGCAGGCCGAGCGCACAAGCTGCTTGTTGCGGTCGTCGAGCTTTTCATATGCGCGCATGGCGTCGTCGGGAAGGTGCAGCGAGCACGAACAGATCGCGATGATCTGGTACGCGCTGGTAAGGCCCGGTTTGGCCCGCAAGGCTCTGCGAGCGGAATCGACTGCCAAGACGTACTGACCTCGCAGCCACGCCTCGCGGGCCTGTTGGATCAGCTTGTCAGGGTCCGCACTGGGTTCGGGCTGGGCAGTAGGCGGTGGGGTGGGCTTGGGTTGGACGACTGCAGTTACCGGCTTGGATGCGGCGGCCACCGGCTTGGATGCGGTGGCCACCGGCTTGGGGGCAGCGGCCGCCGGCTTGGGCGCTTGTGCCGCCTTGGCCGCCTCAGGCCGCGGGCCCGCTTTTTTCGCAAGCGCCGCGCAGCGGCCGACGATCCAGCGCGCTGTCTTGTTGGCGCTATCGACAGCCAGCACCAGCTCGGCTTCATGCTTGGCTTCGTCACAAGCGCCGGTGCTTGCCTTGTTCGACGCCGCGTCCGCATGCAGCTTGATGTAGTCGGTACGGGCGGACGTCTCGAGGGCCGATGCGCGTTCCTTGTACACACTGGTCGCCGAAATCTCGCCCGCCCCGCGCAGAACCGCCTCGAAGTCCGAGTTGTCTGCCGCCCCTTTCAAGGCTGCGAAGCGCTCTGCATTGCCCTTCTCCTCCTCGGCGAGCTTGCGCAACTCAGCTGCCTCGCTCGAATCAGGAGCCGCAGCCACCGCCTTGCTGGCGGCGGCCAGCGCCTCATCCCATTTCTCGTCTGCCTGCGCCGACTTTGCAGCGGCCAGAAGATCCTCCAGCGTCTGCTTGGGCGCAGGTGGCTCTACCACCGGAGCTGGCTGGACGGCGACCGGCGCCGGCGGTGGAGTCTGCGGCCGGGACCGTCGCGACCGGGCCGAAAGCGCAAAGGTGAGAACCAACGCCAGAGCCACCGCGCCGCCGATCGCGATCCCGTAGCGCTTGCGTTTGGCCGGACCGCCAAGTGCTGCGCCGAACTCACCCTCGCCTGAGACGAAGCGCAGTTGCACCTGCCCAAGCTCAATCTCGTCACCCGACCTGAGCAACACGCGATCGCGGTCCACCCCGTTCACGCGCACGCCGTTCGCGCTTTCCAGGTCCACCGCGTAGTGCTGGCCACCTTCGCGCACAATGCGGGCGTGGTGGCGGGAGATGGACTTGTGTTCGATGACGATGTCGTTCTCGGGCGTGCGTCCAATCACCAAGGAAGGGCGGTCGAGAATAAACTCGCGCCCTTGCATGAATCGGCCAACGATGACGAGACGCGCCGGCGGAGAAGCAGACTCGGGTAGTGTGGCTTCGTCGCCCAGGCTGTGCAGGGGAATCGTCGGCTGCGCCTCGAGGGCGTCGTGCACCTCGGCCGCTGGCGGCGCGGCGGCCCCAACCCGCGGCCCGGGTGTGGCCGCCGCAGGGGGAGCGTGCGCAGGGACAGCCATGGCCGCGCTGGGTCGGTCCTCTTTGATGGCCATCCGATAGTCGCCGATCAGGATGATGTCGCCGTCTTTGAGCGAGGCAGGCGCCGACACAGCCGCACCATTGAGCTTGGTGCCGTTGTAGCTGGAGAGATCCTCCAGTAGCAGTGAGCCTTGGCGACGCACCAGCCGTGCGTGGTTGCGCGAGACGTTCTGCTCGCTCAGACGGATGGTGTTGCCTTCCTTCCGGCCGATCGTGATCTCGTCGCGGATCAGCGGAACCGCAACGCTCCGACCTTCGTCATCCTCGATGAGGAGTTTCTGCATGGGAGTACGGGTGCCTCGCCGGGATCGACTCTAGCCGCAGCCTCGATACGGATCAAGCGCGCTCTAAGAAACTACTTGATCAAGATCAACGCAGCCCCAATCACGATAGCCATCCCCACGATGAAGGCCGCCACCACGACGGCGACAGCCAAGTTCTTGTTCTCTTGCAGCTCGCGACGCAGGTTGTAGGGAGTGACCAGCTCCCAGATGTAGTAGCCGATGATAAGCATCGCGATTCCCGCCAAGCCAAGAACCGACGCGTCAAGAACCAACCGCCAAAGGGGAATGGGCACCATGGGTGGCATGCTCTACAGGCTCCTTAGCTCAGGGTAGGTGGTCATCAGGTCCGTCTCGGTGAGCGAATCTTCCGGATCGGCAGGGGTCCACACCACCTCAAGGCCCAGCAGAGCCTGGGGTGGGACTGCCCCGAGCTCGCGCAGGGCAGCCTCCAGGCTCTCGCGGTCGCTTGCCGCCCGCACGCGTGCGAGCGGAACCCGCGTGGCCACAAGCACGGTCACGACCAGGTATTCCAGCGCCTCTGTTCCCACGGTAGCAGCCGCTTGCGCGCGCCGCACGGAACCGCCGGCGCCCCGAATGCGTTCCACCTCGAAACGGGCGCGCTCGGCAATGGCAGCCCCATTCAACTTGGTTTCACCTTTGGTCATGCTCATGGGACCGCTCGCTTCAGCGAGACCGTAGCGGATGGAGTCTTTCTCACGCAGCAGCTCAAGTGCGGTCTGATGGAGAAGCTCGGCCAGGCCAGCTTCACTGGCGGTATCTCCCTGGCTGGCGAAGTCGGCCAGCCGCCCCTGAATCTCGCGCGCCGAACGGCCAAGGCCGATCTGGATCTTGTAGACGTAGGATTCATCCGTTACTTCATCCACATCATCATCGGACCATGCGCCGGGTGTGCCCCGACGAGCAGCCCGACGAATGGCACGCATGACGGCGACCGTGCCGAGGCCCACGACTCCTAGAAGGACGAGGCTGCCCATGAAGCCGAGGCCGCCGCCGTAGCCGCCCAAACCCCAGCCGAAGCTGGGCAAGAAGAAGAAACCGGAGCCCCCGCCTCGCCCCGATTGATAGCCGCGCGAAAAGCTGCCTGCCCCCGAGCGAAAACCGCTGCGGCCGCTGAAGCTTCCGCCCGATCGGGGCCCGGCCAGGGCCAGGCTCGACAGCAGAGCCGTCAACATCAAGACAATGGCCATGCGGCTCACGGATTTCATGGACTAACCCTCGGGCTCTAGCCTAGCGGCGCCCGGCTGCGAAGGCAAAGATCATTTACGAACTGCGTTGACTGGCGGCAAGAAAGCCCGCTAGCTGCGGGACTTCACATGCGAATCCTTAGAGAGCATCACTGCCAGCCATGAATCATGGCCGCGGGAAGTATTGTCGTAGTTTCATTGGGATAACCCTGATGGAAAGGCTGATGGAAACCCCGATGCGAGTCTGATGGGAGTCTGATGCAAGACCGATGGCTGCCTGTTGCGGGCCTGATGGCAAGCGTGATGTGAAAAACTTGCCGACCTCCACGAGGGGTATACCGTCGGCGTCAATGGGTTGCCCGATCTCGGCAGGACGCAGGACAGTCAAGCCGCCCGCGGGTTGCGAGGGACACTTGACCAGGCA
>PMJE01000265.1:10163-16243 GCA_003157315.1 Myxococcales bacterium
GGGCCGAGTTCGATGCCACGCCTCGTCCCACGCCTGGGCGTTGGACAGACGCCGATCTGATCGCGCTCTTGCGACAGCCGACGCCATCTGGACGGCTGCGCACGGCCCTGGATCTGGTCACGGAAGCAAGAATCAACATCCCTCGCGCCGAGCGGGTGTACCGCTTCTGGTCCAAACGCGACGAGAGCTTGGCGGCGCGCGCAGCCAGCGCCGCCCACGTTCTGCCCATCTCCGCGGACGGCCAAGTCGCCCCGCCGGCACAATCATCCTCGGTGCAGGCGTCCGGCGTGCCACGGTCAGCAGCAGCCGGTGTGGACAGCAAATCAGCAAGCGAACGGCGCAGCGCCGCTCGCTTGGCCCACGATGGTCTGGTCCGCTCTTTGCGGAACCCCGACCCGCGCATCCGCGCCGAGGCATTTGCAGCCCTGACCCGGGCCGCTGACCGCATGGACCCGCCCAGGGAACCGGAGGCTACACATGCCGCGCAAACACGTTGACATCGAGCCCACTCTGCTTTCCGAGGTGGAACGCATCGGCAGAAAAGAGGGCGTTTCGGTCAGTCAGATCATCAATGAGGCGCTGGCCATCGCACTTGCGGAGCGGAGGCGCCGTTTGCAGACACCCCTTTGCACCAGTCTTCCTGGAATGCTTCCTGCCAAATCGCACCGACCAGATAGGGACGAGGTTCTTTCAGTACTCGATTTCTAACCTACCCTCGCTACACCGGAATCACGTCGGACAGGTCAACCTCGATGACTTCGGTGGGCAGGGCGCCCCGGTCTAGGCGCAAACTGTTGTCACGCGCGCGGTTGAGCGCCACCTGCTCGAAGTAGGCCTGCACCTGCGGAATGGCCTCGGCCAACCGCTCCACATATTCGCGCGCCAGGAAGAGCACGGAAGTGCGCAGGGTGGCGCGCACGGTGGCGGAGGTGGGCTGATCAGTGACCAGCGACATCTCGCCAAAGATGTCGCCCGGCCTAAGACGCGCGAGCGACACGGCTTCAGCAGTGTCTGCGTTCGCCACCACCTCGACCTCACCGGCCAGGACGAGAAAGAGGCCCCTGCCACGCTCTCCCTGGCGGATGAGCTGGGCCCCGGCCTCGACCTCGAGGCCCTCGAAGCGACGAAGCAGATCGCCTTGCTGGGACTTGGAGAACGGCACGAAGAGCGGCGATGTCTGCAGCAGGTTCTTGATCAGGCGCTCGCGCGAGAAGCGGTCGAGCACCTCGCCGATGGCGGGCAGCTTAGCCATGACGTAGCCCAACGCCGCCTTGCTGACCCCGATGACGTCGGCCTCGCCCGCTGCGACCACCGAGGCGGTACGCGGCTGGCCAGTGATGAGCGCCATTTCTCCGAAGAGCGTGTTCTCGAACAGGCGCGCCACATCCTTTTCCCCAGCCGGCGTGTTGACAACCACACGCAGCTCGCCGCTCGCCACCAAGAAGAGCGAGTCGCCTGCATCTCCTTGCCGCACGACATATTGGCCGTCGCTCAGACGGAGCACGGTGAGCGAGCGCAGCACCGCCTGAAACGACTCGGGGCCCATCTCGGACAGGAAGGGCAACGGATGATACTGCTCCTGGTAGCCCACGAAAACCGAGAGATCGAGCGCGGTCTTGTGCGCCTGTTCGACGACATGAGCTGGGGAACTGGTGTGGGCGATATCCCCGATTTCCAGCATGGTCGCCGGATCGACCGGGGCTGGACGTACCGCAAAACGCGCAAGCTGGGGCGAACCCGAAGCGTAGGTTCTGACCAAGAGGGATTGGATGTCGTCCACCGGCCGGCCTAGCTTGCCTAGCGCATGGGCGGCCACGATGGCCGGCAGGGGGTGGCCGGCGCGCAGATCGTGGATAGCCACACTCTGGTAGACTTCGGCCGCCGCATCGGTCTGGCCAGCTTCCGCGAGCACGTCCGCGATAGCAAACCGGGTTTCGTAGTCAAGCGGGAGCGCCGCCAGGATTCTCTGGTAGGCGCGCAGGGCGCGCAGGTGATCACCATTTCGACGAAAACGACGCGCCTCGTCTCTGGCCTCACGCAAAGTGATCTTCATGACCCAAGATTCGGTCAAGCGGCAGGCAGAGGCAAGTGCTGGCGAGGTTTTCAAAGCCGATTTACCATCCCGGTGGGGGGGCGCCCACCCACGACCCCCTGCGGCTAGCGTGGGGAGGTAGCGGCCCCCCTGTCAATCCGCAAAGAATTAGGTAGTATGCCACCCGTTGACCGCCACCAGGTCCGAGCGGGCCTGGCTGAACAACCCCAAGAACCCGGTGCCCCGTGACGACAATGGAGAAGGACCAAGAGCGCAGTTTCCTCGAGATGCTTGCGCGGGCCCTGGTTTCGCTCCCCTTCGACCTCAAGATTCTGCTCGAAGCGGTGTCTGACCCTGACCTGGACCACGGCGCGCGCGAGCTTGCGGCGGCTGCGGTAGTGCACATAATTGCGCCCCGTGATGGGAACGTCGAGCCCTACATCCGGCACAGCGAGGACGTGCTCGTCCTTCGCCTGGCCCTGCGTCGCATCTTGACCGAAGGGGCTGAGGGAGCCGCGGCGTTCCGAGAACGTTTCGCCGAAGATCTCGGCCGTCTCGGCCAGGAATTGGAGCTGCTCGGTCGGGCTTGCGGCAAGGACCTGCTCGCCTGGCTCGATAGCCGTTGGGCCGTCATGGGCAAAGCGGTGTACGCGCGCAAGAAGATTCCCATGTTCGTCGACGATGAGGAAGTCGGCACCCTGCTTTACGACGAAGGAATGAAGTTCGGCACCAACTATCCGATCAGCGAGAAGACCCTAGAGGGACGGCTCAAGCAGGCGCAGCCCATCCTGGACCACCTGCAGCGGAAGTGGGACCAGGACAAAAAGAAGATCAGCCCGCACTAGGACGGAGACTCGGATGGTGCGAAGTTCCGTGCCGTCTGGCGCCACGCCCGCGGCAGTGCTCGACGTTGCCTGTCGATTGGCCGAAAGCGGTGGCTCTCTTCCCGCGGAAATCACCGAGGCAGCGCGCGTGGCGGCGGTCGAGGTGGGATCGTGGCCGCCGGATCAGGTGCGCAGCGCCCTGGAGAAGCTCATCACGGCCCCGCACGCCGACGACGGCCTGCAGTGGCTGCACGAGGCAGGCGTGCTTACGCAGGTACTGCCCGAGCTGGACGCGACGGTGAACTTTTCGCAAGAGGCAGGACGCCGGCACAAGGACGTCTGGGAACATACCAAGCAGGTGCTCATGCAGTCACCGGCGCAGCCCATCGTGCGCTGGGCCGCTCTGCTGCACGACATCGGCAAGGTGGACACCCGGGTCATGTTGAGCGACGGAAAAGTGACCTTCCACCGCCACGCCGAGGTGGGTGCGCGCTTGTTCGATGCCCTGGCCCGCCGACTGGGTTTTGCCCGCACCGAGCGCAAGCGTATCTATTTTCTCATCGTCAACCATCTGCGTGCCAATGCCTACGAATCGGAATGGACCGACGCAGCCGTGCGCCGGTTTGATCACGAGATGGGAGACGCACTCCCTGAGCTCGTCGAGCTGTCGCGGGCCGACGTCACATCAGCACGGCCGGGTCGGCGCCAGGAAGCGGCCCGCAACATCGAGGCGCTCTTGCAAAGAATCGCGGCGGTGCGCGAACTCGATGCCCGCGTGCCGCCTTTGCCGCCTGGGGTGGGCAATGCCATCATGGACGCCTTCGCGATTCCGCCCTCGCGTCGGGTGGGCGAGTTGCGCAAGCTGTGCGAAGATGCCATCGAACGCGGCGAGCTGCTCGAACGGCAGCCGGTTGAGTACTACGTCGACTTCCTGCGACGCCAGGGGATATCAGGCGACAAGCCGTAGCGACGGCGTCAGATCCCCCTGGCGTGCGGGCGCGGGCTATGCCAAAAGGAAAGTTGGTCCCGGGTGACGGAACACTTGCGAACCCCGCCAGGCCCGGAAGGGAGCAACGGTAGCTGGTCGACCGGGTGCTCGGGACCTTTCTCATTTCCCCTGGGCAACGGGGAGTCGGGGCGGGCCGGGCGGAAGGACGATGCCGACATGGTGGCGGACGATGGTGCTACAATCATTCGTTGAGGAGACTAGTCGCACCCAATGCCCCGCACGGTCAGATGCGCAAGACTCGGGCAGGACCTGCCCGGGGTGGTCTACAAGCCGTTCAACAACGAGCTGGGACAGAGGATCTACGATCATGTCTCGCAGCAGGCATGGATGGAGTGGATCGAGTACTCCAAGCGGATCGTCAACGAGTTCCGCCTCGACCTAACCTCGGCTATAGGACAGCAGGTTCTCCTCGAACAGGCCGAGCAGTTCTTCTTCGGCACGGGTGGCCACAACCCGCCCGAGTTCGTGGCACCCAAGTCATGACAGCTCGCCATGCCTGATGACAAGTGGCGCCGCCCGACGGGGGCCATTCCTATAGCCAGCGAGCAGCCCGTGCGGCGGACGACGGGCTCCTTTTTCGTGCCGGAAAGCGGCGTGTTGCGGGTTGACCAGCAAGCGCGCGATCCCCGGGTGGCGGTCAGCGTACCGGTGAAGATCCGCTATGAAAGCATCCTCGATTTTCACGAGACCCAGTCGGTCAACATCAGCCGTTCCGGCATGTTCTTGTCTTGTGCTGATCCGCGACCGGTGGGGACCATCATCGACTTCGAGCTGGCGCTGGCCGACGGCCTGTCGCTGCTGCGGGGCAAAGGTGAGGTTGCGCGCGTCACCGGCACGCCGAACGCGGGTATGGGCGTGCGCTTCCGCGAGCTCGACGAAGAAGCCCGCAGATTTCTTGATCGCATCGTTCAGGTCAACGAAGAGGAAGGCCGATCGTCGGTGGTTTCGCTCGACTTTGCCGGCACGCCCGCCGGGGTGCCATCCCCTGGCCCGCCGGGGTCAGGCCGGTTTAGCGCTTTGCGCGGCGCCACCACGCTGCAACCCGGCCTGCTGGTCAGCGGGCGCGACTTGCACATCAAGCTAACGCCCGCGACGGTGGGCTATTTCACCAACAACCCGCTGCTCAACATCCGCCTGGGCGGATTCGTGGTTCCCTGCGAGGAGAACGTGTCCCTGGGCGCGGTTTTTGATGTGGTGATCGAGAGCTTCGAAGGTCATTCGCTCTTCAGCGGCAAGGGCAAGGTTGTGGCCAAACAAGAGCACCGACTCGGGGTTCGCCTGTCTGACGTGGACAAGGCCGTGCTCGCGCGCTTGCAGGCCGAAGTCACCCGGTTGAGTCCATTCGGTAGGTAGGTGACTTCTTCCTGTCGAATAGCGGCCGTGATCGGTAGACTAGGGCCGTGACTGCGAATCCCACGAAAACCCAACCAAACGAAAAGGTCGAAGCCGCGCACGCCCGTCTGGCTAGCACCGGACGCAACGATCCCTGCTTCTGCGGCTCCGGCAAGAAGTACAAGAAGTGCCACCTGGCCGACGACGAGGCGGCCGTCTCGTCGCCCCCCCAGGCGCCTGACCCTGAAGAGCTGCTCGCCTCGGGCTGGCGGCTTTTTGAACAGCGCAGGCCAGCGGCCGCAGAGAAGGAGTTTCGCGCCGCCCTTGCCGTGCGGCCCGACTGGACCGACGCCCTGGTCGCCATCGGCTTGGCGCGCCTGCGCTCGGGCGATCAGGATGCTGCGCGCAAGGAGTTCAACGAGGTCCTGCGCATCTCCGAAAAACTGGCGGCCGAGCTGCGCGAGTCGGGCACCAAGGACGCCTTTTCCCGCAAGGAGGCACAGGCGTATCTACGTGCCAGCCACGCTCTCGGATGTCTGGCCTTTGACCAGGAACGCTACCAGGATGCTGTGGTAGATCTCGAACGCGTGTATGCGGTGGACCAGGGCGCGGTGGGAACCGAGGCTCGTCTCATCGCTGGCGCCGCACTTCTCAAGCTCAAGCGGTCGGCGGATGCGGTGCAGGTTCTGCAAGTGGCCAGCAAGTCAGAAGCCGGAGCGGGCCGCGCGTTGCTCAGCCTGGGCCTGGCCAACTTTGCCGCGGGTGATCGGGCTGCGGCGCAGGCCGCGATGCTGCAGGCTTTTGCCGCCAATTCCCACTTCGGCGCTGCGCTGCTGGGTCGCGTCCCCTCGTCAGCGGCCAACCTTGGCGCAGCCACAGCCGG
>PMJE01000071.1 GCA_003157315.1 Myxococcales bacterium
GACGTCCGGCGCATAGACGCCATCGAACTGACGGCGCATCTATCTCGAACCGCCAAGAGACTTGCCTTCTCTTTCTCAATCTCCAGCTGGTATGCACGGTTGAGCAGGCGACCGAGAGTATCTGTCATGTTCACTAGAGCCGCCACAAGTCCATCGAACGCGAGGTATGCGTAGTCGATCACCGCTGTCGGGTGTGTGATCTCCAAGGTAGCATCCGGAAGGTCGATACGTAGGCGCTCTGGCCCGGACGATGGTGTAAGAGACCGGCCAATGCCATCGATGCGCTCCCAATCGATACTCTTCAGAATAGTCCAGTGGATGTCAGCGAACATTGCTTTGCGCTTGATGGCGCGAATCAGTGGGTCTATGTCAGCCGAGCTAGCAATTGGATTTCGGGCGCCCAGATTCGGCACGCAAAGCACCTGTTCCAATACAGATAGCCGGTCAGCTAGCCCCGCGTTTGACAGCTGGAGGGGTGGAAAAGGTGAGGCAAGAGACTGATCTGATTGGGCGATCTGCAGATCTGGATTGAGAGTGCTCTGTGCCTACGGATTGGGGCCTGGCAGGACACGAGGAGGGGCAGAAATCTTGAGTGATTTGAATAGGTTCTGTGCCGTAGACGGGAGGACGCCAGTCTCCCAGACGGTCTGTCCCTCGAAGTTCAGCTCCACGGCCCTGCATCGCCGCAGTAGGCGGCGCACCTGTTCAAATGGCTGTTTGGTTTCTATCTCGACGGCGCGTTCGAGGAGGTAGGCGATCGTGCAAAGGGTGACGTGGGCACGGATGCGTTTGTCGAGGCGGTGATACACCGGACGCAGGTAGGTGCCGTGCTTGAGGCTGCAAAAGGCAGCCTCCACGCGCAGCAGGCCCTTGTAGGCCAGCGCTGCCTGCGCGGGATCGATCTTGGGATTGCTGACCTCCAGGACGAAAGTGCCGTCGCACTGGGCTTCGCGCTCAAGCTTGTGTTTGTCCAGGGCGAAGGTCCCGTCGTGGTGGCGGGTGACGAAACGACGGTAGAGACCATGTTCGGTGATTTGCGCGGCGTCGGCACCGGCGTTGACAGCCGCGAGCACGGGACGCATTCGTTCGAGTGCGCCGGTGCGCAGTTTGAGATCGCGCTCCGCACTTTCGGGCGAGAAGCACACGACCATGCGTTGCTGGCCGACGGTGATGGCCTTGACCATGAGACCCTCGCTGGCCTTCTGAAATGGCGCGGGGTCAGCGGTGATGGCGGCGCGCAGGCTCTCGGCCGCGCGCAGACGCACGCCCAGGATGTAGTCGAGGCCAGCCGCACGCACGGAAGCAATGTTGATCGCCGAAGCCATTCCGCGGTCCGCGACCCAAGCGACGTTGCGCAGGCCCATGCGCTTTAGCCTGGCCAGCATGGGCACGACGGTCAGCGCATCGGAGGTGTCGCCGCTGAAGACGTCCGAGGCGACAGGCAATCCCTGTTGGTCCACGGCGAGCCCCAGCACGATCTGTCTTCTGTCTGGGCGAAGGTCGCGCGAGTAGCCACGCTGGCGCAGACCATACTGGGCCGGCTCATCGCCGGGGTCGTCGCACTCGAAGTAGGTACTGGTGGTGTCGTAGTAGACGAGTTCGACACGGTCGAATAGCGAGCGGCGATGCAGGTACAGCGCTTCCTCCAGCGGCTCATGACAGTCGTCGAGGAAGTCCATGGCACGGTACAGGTGCTGGGCTTGTAAGCCCTCGACCCCAGGGAGATAGGCGTCGTTCTCGAACCAGTCCCAGGCGGCCAGCTTGGAGCCAGGGTCCAGCATTCTGTGCGCGACCATGACGAACAAGGCGCGTTCGACCGGGGCGTCGTACTTGCGCTGGCGCAAGTGCTTGGCGAAAAACTTGTGCAGGTCGAAGCGACGCCAGAGCGCATCCGCAAGGTAGACGACGCCGAAGTCGCGAACCTCACCCACTCGTCCACCCTCCGGCACCTGGCCATTTTCAAGATAGCGCGAAAGCGCGAGGACGAGCCGGCGCACCTGCTCACGGTCAATTTGGTCCACGCGGCCAAGCGGAAGTAGCACGCGGTGACGGGGCTTGCCGACGTCGTCACGAAACGACTCGACGATCTGCGCATATCTGACCGGTCGACCGGCCTTCTTCCCTGTTACTACTTCGCGGAGGAACATGGCTTCCATGCTGTCGGCAATTGCGTTGCCACGTCAAGCATGCGTCCGCCGCCTCTGTGCCTACACGTTTTCAGCGTCGTGAAGAACGTAAGTCCGCGATTCTCGCGGACTTACGTTCTCTCCACCCCCCAAAAGGGGCCTTCAACTGTCAAACGCGGGGCTAGAGCCCTCACTCGTCGTCCCCTTCTTCCTCCCACTGTTCTCTGTCCTGCCGAATGTGGTCCTCAGCAGCCCTAACAAGCGAGTCATAGAAATATCCTGCGGGCTGATTCGAGTAGACGTGCGCAAGTTTCTGGGCCTGCTCTTTGTCGTGCAGGTGCCGTGGCGCAGGCTGGCCAGGTGTGCTGGTGTAGGTCCCGTTGGTTGCAAGACAATACAGTTCGCTCATCGCGCTCTTTAGGCAATCGTCGCCGCATCTAGCCGCAGCCGCAAGGAGTTCAGCCATCAATTCATGGTCCGAGAAGATGATGCCGTGATTGAACCCTCTAAGGAGATGAGCAGCTCCGACGATTCTGTTCGCGTCACCCGAGGACAGCCATTCCCCTAGGACCGCAAGACCGCCTAGCAGATTCCTCGCACAGACATGGAATAGCTCAGGGAGCCAGAACCGCGCCGCAGAACTCGCCTCCAAGAGGGCATCACGAATCATTCGAAGAATGTCAGGGTACTCTTTTGCCTGCTCCAGGTCGGGCAGATTCAGGCCATGCCCGCCGTAGGGGATTGGTGTGAATCGATGTCCTCGCTTGTCGGATTCTCCATCATCATCCCACAAAATACGGCTGAGAAGCATCTCGACCGTTTGCCTCGGACGTCTGGTTGAGGCGAAGGCAACGAACTCCAGAATGTCGAAGCCACCGCCCTCTATGGAGTTGAGCCGCGTGATCCGTCCCAAAAGGGTGTCGATATCGGTGTCAGACAGTGCATTCGGATCGAGACCAAACTTGGGATGCAGGGCATTGAGAACTGCATCACCAAGCGCGGGATCGTCACCCCAGTCGATGCTCGTGAGGATCTTCAGGGCTTCTGAAAGAGATTCTCCGGGGCAACGGCGAAGGGCGTCCGGGACCATCCTGCGCACGATTGGTGAACGGTCTTGGCTCAGTTTTCGAACCATCTCGATGACTTCTTTGGGCGGCACGGGACGGGCAACTATCCACTGGGCGGCATCCAAGGCGTACATCCTCAGGGGATCCTGTGCAGCCATGCTCAGTTGCGTGAGCACCTCTACGGCGAGCTCAGGCTGCCGTTCGTAAGCGTCTAGAATTGCGGGCCGGAGAAGACGCCAACCATCCTCATCGGATGCAATCAGCGCACGAATCACCTCCTCGCTATGCTCTGGCTTCATTGCGACTATCGAACGAATGAGTTGGTCCGGGTACGCCTGAGTTCCGAAATCGCGCAGGCGGCCGATGGACGTCAAGACCGTTCCAACAGTTGCCGCAGGCGTTCTGTGCTCATCCCATAAGGCCTCAGCAGCTCGATCGCAGAGATCACAAATTCTCTTGTGCTCCGCCTCGATATTGTCGAGTCGTTCCTCCCACGGTGCTCCAACCAAGAGGTAAAGAAGTCCCTCGTTTGGCCCTGGTGGACAGCCTTTCCACGCATCAGCCAACATTGGAGCGATCTCGGGCCACCGTTCCTGATGGGGCACGCGGAGCTCTCTACGCGCGAAGAAGCGCACGATCTCGGATGGCGCTGCAGTGGCGATCTCCCGAAGTGCATCAATCGCAAACGCCGTCTCCTGTTGCCAAGCAGCCACCTCGCCTTCTTCAGGTATGCCCGTTATCGGGCCTCGCGGAGTGCACAGCAGTTGGGCCAACTCGTGCAGGGCAACCTTGGCCTCTGCTAGCCTTCCAACCAAAGCGATGCGCTTTAGGCCTTCCATGATATTGCGTCGGCGATCGGCTATCTGAGGGAGATACTTGGCCAGGGAGAACTCCCCCCATGTTATCTGGAGCCTGTTCGACCTGTTCCATTCCCCCACCCGACGTAGCGCAAGGCCCAGTCCGGATACGGCCCAGGGGGCATCCTCCTTGCGATCTACATCGTGAAGTCGTCCTAGCAGAAACTCGATAGTCTGGACGTGCACCCCGCGTGGTGATTGCCAATCGGATCTGTCCTTGTACTTCAACAGGTCCTCGAATCGTCGTCTTGGGTGCTCGGGATACTGATTCGTTGGCCGGTGGTCGAGGAGCGCGGCTTTCCAGAGCCTCGCGACACAGCGTCCGGTGAAGTCCGGATGCCCTGCAATGAATCCGAATAGTTCCGTGAGCGTCCGGTTGACCATAGCCGGCGTGTCTTCCAACCCCCATTCCGCCAACTGAGAATCGGCAGGAGCGTTTGGATGGTCGTCTAGCCATTCGGCAATGTCGAGTACCTCGGCAGGGGCAAACAGGGCAGCCCGCTTGAGCTTCCCGAGGAGCTCTGCCCGCTGCCTATTCGTTGCCCGTGGCAGAAATGCCATCCTCTCTTCCCAAATCCTGGCGAGGACTGCGTCGTGTTTGGCATCGGTAGCGGCCCGCCAGTCGAGTTCAGCGGCGTTGGCAAGAATGTTCTCCAGCAGCGCAGGAAAGATCTCGATCATCTTCTCGACAAATCTAGTCGGCCTGCCGTTTTCATCGACCGCCGCCTTGTAGAGCAGATGATCCCCGAGAACATCTGGGCTGACTCGTACCTGTCGCCCTCGACGCATCAAGAAGCCGGCAGTTTCTAATTTGGCGAGCAGCAGGCGCAACTCATGTTCCGCCAACTCGACGAAGTCAGAGAGCCTGGCCACAAACGCGTCGTCTCCCAAGAGCGCTGGACCGACGCAGGCAATGACCTCAAGAACCTTCCTGCGGACCCGCACATTCTCGTCCTTGAAGATTGGGTCATCGAGAAGGTGGTCAAGAACGACAGTGCGAAATCCCTCTTCCGTCTGTCCGAGGACCTCCGGAAATACCTTCTTAGCCACAATGCACCGGGAGCCGACACGGATGATCAGAGGGTTCCGGTCAGCCAATCTCACTAGGCGATCTCCAAGGTATCCAAAGTCCGATCCTAGGCAGCATCGCGCCAGCTCTTCCGCGTCCTCCTTGGCCAAGGGAGAAAGGTCAATGCTTGGCGGTGGATCGTCACCTATCAACGAACGTATCGATGGTCGGAGAATTTCTACTGCACTTGGCCTGCACGAAACGATGTAGCGAGTCCGATCATTCTGCTGGCGACAGGCTGCAATGAGCTGGCCCAAGTCCGGTCTCCGATGGGCGTCGTCAAAGACAAGAATCGTCGGCCCATCTGGCAGCCGATTGACGTCTCCGGAGTTCCACTGCGCGTCAGGTGCGACAAAAAGGATCTTGGGGGCGCCAGAATCAGTGCCGACGGCTTTCGCCGCCTCCAAGACGAGTCTACTCTTCCCACTGCCACCAGGCGCCTTGAGTACAAGCAGGTCACCAGTGCCTTTGATGAAGTCCACTAGCTGCTGCAGCGGCTCGCGCCTCCCAACAAATGGCCCCTCGTGATTAAAGAGCGGTGGCTTTTCTCCCAGTTGGAGAGCAAAAGCCAGATCGTAGCGTTGGAAAAGGGAGAATCGGCCAATCAACCGCCCCTGGCGATCGGCCTTGTTGATCGAGGCCAACACCTCCACTGGCAAGTCCTCGCTCCTAGACACCGTATCGTAGGTAGCATCGTTTCCGACCTCGGCTAGGAAATCGTCAAGCCTCTTCCTCTGCTCGGTGCCCAGCCCAGAATCCGCCGGCACACTGAACGCCAGCACTGGGATGCAAAGCCGTCTGGCCTCGCGAAACTCCCTATGGGTGTAGGAGATCCCCTCCGGGAGTTCTGAACCGTAGCGAGGCCCGACGATGAGCACGACGACGTCTGACTTCCGGACCTCACCGAGGCAAACATCGATGGGAGGGTCAGCCTGCGCTCCGAACTCCTCCATCGCGCCGACATCATAGTCGGCCTTGCGCAGACCTCGCATCAGCCGGCTTCGCGGCTCTTCAAAGCCTTTGGACACAGAGCTGACAAAGACCCTAATCATGCCAGACCAACCGTTTCACAACGTGACGCGGTGGATCGCCGATGGATTCTGATGACCTCTCGCACTCACAAGGGGCAGTATACGCCTTTGGTGCCTAATCCTTTCGAACAGGATTTTTCTGCGTCAGAGAACCCTCCCGCCATGGGCCGGCACGCCCAC
>PMJE01000188.1 GCA_003157315.1 Myxococcales bacterium
TGACGGGACAGCCGCCCTTCCCTGGGGACGCTCCGTTTGCGCTCGCCAGTGCACGGCTACTTGGCGATCCACCAGCGCCACGCAGCGTGAACCCACAGATCTCCCGCCAAGCGGAAGAGGTCGTGTTGCGAGCGTTGCGGCGCGATCCAAGCAAGCGCTATTTGACCGCGCAAGCGATGAAAGCCGATCTCGACCATCCCGAACGGGTTGCAGTGACCGGCCTGTGCGACCGCTTGCGGCCGGTTACACGCAGGCGCCGCACCCTACGCATCGCCCGCTACATTGCCATAACCTTCATCCTGCCCGTCGGCTCGCAGGTCGCCCTCTTCCTGCTGTTATGGCACCATTTCGCGCACAGGCCGTAGCGAAAGGTCAGTGGGTGGTCTGGGGCTCGGCCTTCAGTTTTCGCGGATTGGTTGGAGCGACCGGTGCGGGCTCCCCTGCGATCTCTCGCTGCAGAGTGAACAGGGCATCCTGGCAGGTCAACATCACCTTGCGCTTCTGGTCCAGGGAAATGGCGAGCGATCGCACGTTGGTGTTCTCGCGAGAGAGAGACAGGATCTGTGTGCGCACTTCGCTGAACCGTGTGTAGCTCGCCCGAGCGATCGCCAGATCGGGATCGGTGCGCAGATCGGGTCGTGCTGCCAAACCGTCAAACGCCCCGCGCACCTCGCGATCATCCTTGGCCATCAGCGCCTCCAACTCGTCCATTTTCGGGTCGCTTTGCTCCGCGATGTGCGGCGCAAGGCGTGTTTCAAGACGCAGCAGCGCCGCCTGCGCGCTGGCCACCAGCAGCAGCACTTTCTGGGGCGAGGTTGCGTGGTTGGCGAGAAAGCGCGACATGGCGAAGTCCGCTTCCTTTGACGCCTGGTCTGCGGGGCCGAAGGCCAGCGCGAAAGCCTTGATATTGGTGTTCTTGACCGCCAGGGCCAGCAGATCGCGATCAATGCGTTGATAGTCGGTGAAGCATTCGGAGAATCTTGCCAGCAGTTCCTTCTCCTTCTGACCGGCACTGGCGGCAAGGCTCTCGCCCAGCGTCGTGCGCAGGCGCTCGACCTCTGCGGTGGCAGCGCGCGCCTGATCGGCGAATGCCTTCGAATCTTGATCGGTCACGGCCAGCACAGCGCTTTTTTCCGCCTCGGAGGCCGCCGCCAGAGAGTAGCGCATGCGTTCAACCAGATTGCTCCTATGCACCTTGTCCGCGACCTGCTGAGCCGGGCTTCGCTCGCTTTGGTAATGAAGCACAAGCAGAACCAGGACAAGCATCACTCCCGCTCCGGCTCCCATGCGCAGCAAGTCCCCGATTCCTGGCTTGAGGCTCACGATATCTCCTCGGCGTTACTCATGAGGTGTCCTTTGTGGGATGCGGGTGAGGCATCTTTTGTGCCAGAACCTGGGGGCGCGCTCGCTCGGGCCGGCGGGACACCTGCAGTGCGGGTTGCGTTTTGCGACCAATATCTGCCCTGAGGATCGCATTGTGCATGGCCGCGCGGGGTTGGTTCACCGACAAGTTGCGCGGTTGTCACCGGGGCGTCACAGGAGCTGCGCATCGTGCGGGCAAGGAGATCACGATGCACAAAGTTCAAATCGAAGGCGCAGAAAACCAAACGCGGAGCCGAAGCATTCTGAGGATGGTCACCCAGGGATTGGCTCTCGTCACTGCCCTGCTGGCGCCGCTCGCGGCTGCGGCTGGCGAGATCACGGTCAAGGGCTCGGACACCATGGTGATTCTGGGCCAACGCTGGGCCGAGGAATACATGCGCGGGCATCCGAGCGCGACCATACAGGTGACGGGCGGTGGCTCGGGCACAGGGATCAGCGCGCTCATCAACGGCACCACGGACATATGCCAGGCTTCCCGAACCATGAGTGCGGCAGAGAAGGAGAAGCTGCGCGACCGCTACGCCACGGTCGGGGTCGAGATTCCAGTGGCGCGCGACGGCCTATCGGTGTACGTGAACGCGAGCAATCCACTGAGCGAGATCACGATGGATCAGCTCAAGCTGATCTTCACCGGCAAGGTGACCAACTGGAAAGAGCTGGGCGGGCCGGATGCAAAGATCGTGGTGTATTCACGCGAAAACAGCTCTGGCACCTACGTGTTTTTCAAGGAGCATGTGCTGAAGAACGCTGACTACACGGTGCGCGCGCAGAGCATGCCGGGCACTGCGGCGGTGGTGAACGCGGTGTCCAAGGAGAAGTTTGGCATCGGCTACGGGGGCGCGGCCTACGCCAAGGGCATCAAGCTGCTCAAGGTGAAGAAGGACAGCGACAGCGCAGCCATTCCGCCGGACGAGGCGCACGTGAGGGACGGGAGCTACCCACTGAGCCGGCCGCTCTTCTTCTATCTGCGCAACAAGCCGACCGGGGACGTGGGCGCCTTCGTGGATTGGGTGCTGTCGGCCGCTGGCCAGGCCATCGTAACCAAAGTGGGCTACTACCCGCTGAAATAGCCTCTTGTCACACGACTGTCACCGTCCGGTCACGCCAGCGTCGCCGGAAGTTGCTCCAATTTGATCAGATATGACGACCAGGAGCGAGCAGCCGACAATGCGTCATCTCGACCAAGCTACGCTGGTCGGGTTGGCGCCCGCAACCCGGCCGAGTTTGCCACCTCCCGAACCGCGTCGAGTCGAAGCAAGAGATCCGAAGGACCATCGACGTGCAGATCGGCCTCGGCTAGCCAGCCGGCGACCCAGGTTCCACGCGCTGGCCGAGGTGGCGATTCGGGTGCTCGCCTTCAGCTCCATTGCCGCGATCATTCTCATCTTCGTCTTCATCGGCAAGGAAGCGTGGCCGCTTTTGCATGACTCTGTGATTAGGAAAGAGGTCACGCTTGCGAAGATGTGGTTCGCGCAGCAGTGGCCTGGCTACGATGCACCCGAGCATGTGTGGCAGCCGGTTTCTGAGATACCTAAGTACGCGGCATGGCCCTTGGTGGTCGGCACGCTGAAGGTGACACTGATTTCCATGTTGGTGGCGGTGCCCTTGGGCGTGGGCGCCGCTCTCTTCGTCTCGCAGTACGCCGGCCGCAGGTTGCGCGAGATCGTCAAGCCGACGGTCGAGTTGCTGGCCGGGGTACCCTCGGTGGTGTTGGGCTTTTTTGCCCTCATGGTGATGGCCACTTGGCTGCAGCAGGCACTTGGTCTCGATTCCCGCTTGAATGCGTTGGTCGCCGGTGTGGCCCTCTCGTTCGCCATCATCCCGGTGGTCTTCACCGTGAGCGAGGAGGCGTTCGGCGCGGTCCCGCGCAGCTACGTCGAGGCGTCCACGGCTCTCGGCGCAGCCCGCTGGCAAACCATCGTTCGTGTGGTCATTCCGGCCGCCGGGCCGGGCGTGGCGGCTGGCATCGCCCTCGGTCTTGGGCGCGCGGTCGGGGAGACCATGATCGTGCTGATGGCGTCGGGCAACGCTGCCATCCTGTCGGCCAGCCCGGCAGATTCGGTGCGCACGGTGTCCGCCACCATCGCGGCCGAGCTGGCCGAGGTGGTTTTCGGCGGCGCGCACTACACCGTGCTTTTCTTCCTCGGAGTGCTGCTCTTCGGATTCACTCTGGCCACCAACCTGCTTGGTGAATTCGCCATCGGACGCATGCGGCGGCGTCTGGGAGGCATGGCGTGAAGCGGCGCAAGCCTGCGCGCCGTCGGCGAGTGGGCGATGCCGTCTTGGCGGTGGGCACTGGCCTGGCCGCCGCGCTCGTGTTGCTAATAGTGGCCGTAATCCTGGGCGATGTCGTCTACCACGGTGCCCCGCACATGACGCTGGCTTTTCTTACCCAGGCGCCGCGCGAGGGAATGACGGCAGGTGGAATTTTTCCCGCCATCTTCGGTACTGTGGCGCTGGTTGTGCTGATGACCCTCGCTGTCTTGCCGGCCGGGGTGGCCACCGCCATCTATCTCTCGGAATATGCCAATCCCGGATCACGCGTCACTCGTCTGGTGCGCGTCGCAGTCAACAACCTGGCGGGCGTGCCTTCGATTGTGTTCGGACTGTTCGGGTTGGGCTTCTTCGTCCAGTTCGTTGGCGCTGGTATCGACAGTGCGTTGTACGGCGGCCGGCGAGTCTTCGGGCAGCCCGCCCTGGTTTGGGCCGCGTTGACCATGGCAGTTCTGACCTTGCCGGTGGTCATTGTGGCCACCGAGGAAGCCTTGGCCGCTGTCCCGCGCGAGCTGCGCCTGGCTTCTGCGGCCCTGGGCGCCAGTCGCCTGCAGACCATCGCCCGAGTGGTGCTGCCGCAGGCGTTGCCAGGGATTCTGACTGGCGCCATTCTGGCCATCAGCCGCGGTGCAGGCGAGGTCGCGCCCATCCTGTTTACTGGTGTGGCCTACTACCTTCCCAAACTGCCCACAAGCCTGCACGACCAGTTCATGCAGCTTGGCTATCATGTCTACGTTCTGTCCACGCAGTCGCCGGATGTGGATGCCACGCGGCCCATCCTCTACGCCACCGTGCTGGTCTTGCTGTTGCTGACCTTCGCGCTCAATGCCACGGCCGTGGTGGTGCGGTCGAAGATGCGCCGGCGATTTGCAGGAGCTGCCTCATGAATGGCGATCCCAACTCTGGCGCGGGCGCTGCGAAGATCAGTCTGTCAGTTCGCGACCTGGTGGTGTCCTACGGGGACAAGCGCGCGCTGGGACCGGCCACCATGGAGATCGCCGAGCGACATGTCACCGCGCTNNTGCGCTCGCTCAATCGGATGAACGACTTGATTTTGGGCTGCCGGGTGCAGGGCGAAGTGCGGCTGGATGGCCAGGCCATCTACGGCCCGGGGGTGGACCCAGTCGAGGTGCGCCGGCGAGTGGGCATGGTCTTCCAGAAATCGAATCCCTTTCCCAAGACCATCTTCGACAATGTCGCCTACGGCCTGCGCATCGGTGGCCTGCGGGACCGCGCCGAGATCGGCGGCCGGGTGGAACGCGCGCTCGGGCAAGCCGCCCTGTGGGACGAGGTCAAGGATCGTCTCGGGGAAAGCGCACTGGGGCTGTCAGGCGGCCAGCAGCAGCGCCTGTGCATCGCGCGCGCCCTGGCGGTGGAGCCCGAGGTTCTGCTCATGGATGAGCCGGCCTCGGCGCTCGACCCGATTGCCACGGCTCACATCGAGGAGCTGATCCACGAGCTGGCGCGCGACTACACCGTGGTCATCGTGACCCACAACATGCAGCAGGCTGCCCGCGTGTCTGACTTCACGGCTTTTTTCTATATGGGCGATCTGGTGGAATTCGCCAGCACCGACACCATCTTCACCCACCCCAGCCAACCTCGCACCGAGGACTATGTCACCGGCCGCTTTGGCTAGGAGAGGGATACGCCATGGCTGTACGCGAGCACACTGACCAGGAATTTGAACAGGAATTGCGCCATCTGCGCGAACAGCTTCTGCTGATGGGCAGTCATGTGGAGGGGGCCATCGGCTCCAGTCTGCGGGCCCTGGTGGAACGCGATTCCGCGCTTGCCCAGCGGACCATTGAAACCGACCGTATCGTCGATCGACTGGAGATCGAAATCGACAGCCTGTGCCTGCAGATCCTGGCCCGCCGCCAGCCGGTCGCCTCGGACCTGCGCTTTGTCACCATGGTGTTCAAAGCCGTCACCGACCTAGAACGGATGGGCGATCTGGCGGTGAACATCTCCGAACGGGTGTTGGAGTTGAACAGCGAGCCCCCACTCAAGCCATACGTCGACCTGCCCCGCATGGCGGACGAGGCCCAGATGATGTTGCGCGAGGCGCTGGATGCGTTCGTTGGCAAAGACGCCGATCGAGCCCGCCGGGTCATCGCTCGGGATCAGATGGTCGATGACCTCTACGCCCAAATCTTCCGCGAGCTTCTGACCTACATGATGGAAGAGTCAAAGAACGTCTATCGCGCTACCCGGCTGCAGTCGATCGCCAAGTACCTGGAACGCATCGCTGACCACGCGACCAACCTGGCCGAACTGGTGGTGTTTATGGTCAAGGGCAGCGACATCCGCCATCCCGACAGCCGCGAGCAGGGCGAGAAGAATTAAGGCCGACTTTACCTAACTTTACTTTTGCGCAAAACGCCGGCACAACAGGGGTGCCATCTTGAGTACAGACGGGATGCAAGCAAGCCCGTCGCAACGCAAGGAGGACACCATGACTGAAGGACAATCTGCGAATCTGCGGCAATCGAGTAGGCGTCGCTGGTGGCTGCTGTTGGCGCTACCCGTGGCTTTTGCCAGCGTGCTGGGCGCGCGCGCGTGGGCTTTTGGCGGCCCGGGCATGGGCATGGGCTTCGGGCCAGAAGAGGGCTCGCCTGGGGAGCACGAGGGCTTCATGCAGCGCCGGCTGGACAAGGCACTTGACCTGGTCAAGGCCACTGATAGCCAGCGCGCTGCGATCAAGCCCATCGCTGCACAACTGGCTACCGATCTGAAGTCCATCCACAAGCAGCATGCTCAATTGCACCGGTCGATGCTCGATGCCTTTGCGGCGACCACGCTTGATCCGGCTGGCATCGAGAGTCTGCGTGTCCAGGCTTCTGCGCTGATGGACCAGGCATCAAAGACCATCACGACGGCCTTGGTTGCGATCGGCAATGTCTTGACTACAGATCAGCGTCAGACTCTGGTCCAGCAACTCCGCAGCCATGGCGGCCACCGGCGTCACGGCTTCTAGCATGAGCTAAGCTTCGACAGTAGCTGCCGGACTCGGCTACCATATAGGCCACCGCTTGTGCCGTGGCTGACTGCCAGCCTGTGACATGCCAACCCGCGTTCTTCTGATCGACGACGACGCCCGCCTGGTCGAAATGCTGGGCGGGTATCTGCGTACGCACGGGTACCAAGTCGATTGCTGCGACGATGGGGAAAGCGGACTGCAAGCCCAGCGCCGCAGTGGGTACGACGCCGTCATTCTCGACGTGATGCTGCCTGGGATCGACGGGCTGGAGGTGTGCCGCCGCATGCGCGCCTTTTCCGATGTTCCCATCATCATGCTCACCGCGCGCGGCGACGACATGGACCGCATCGTGGGGATTGAGATCGGGGCGGATGACTATTTGCCCAAGCCATTCAACCCGCGGGAATTGCTGGCGCGCTTGGCTGCGGTTCTGCGTCGCACGCAGGTGGGCGAGCGCCAGGCGGCCGACCGGGTGCGGGTCGGGCCATTGGAAATCGACCGCGCGGCCCGCGAGGTGCGGGTGCGCGGCCAGCGGCGCGAGCTGACCGGCCGGCAGTTCGACCTGTTGCTGTTGCTGGCGGAGCGGGCAGGGCGGGTGCAGACGCGCGATCAACTGATGGAAGCTCTCAAGGGCGAGGAATGGGACAACCTGGATCGGAGCATTGACGTACACATCTCGCGCATCCGTCAGGCGATTGAAGACGATCCACGACATCCTCGCCTGGTGCAGACGGTGAGAGGCGCGGGCTACGTCTTGGCGCTGCTGCCGGCAGGAGCCGACGCGGGCGAGCCATGAACCAGCGTCTCTATCACCGGCTGTACCTGACATTCCTGGCCATCACGGTGCTGTCATTGCTGGTGACCGCCTTGCTGGCGCGCGCTTTTCACGAGCCGCGCATTCCTGCCGGCCGCGTACTGGGGCCGATCGCGCGTTCGCTGGTCTGCGAAGCGCCGGGGTCATGCAAAGGCGCGGAGGCACAGCTTCTGGAGACCAAGGCGCGTGAGCTGGAGGTGGATGTCGTGATCTGGGACGCGGATGGTCGGCTGCTCTTTTATGCCGGCCACGCGCCGGCAGGTCCGTTCACCCGTGGCGCTGATGGTTGGCAGCACGGGTTGCACGGCCCGGTCTGGATCAGCCAGCTCGGAGACGGACGCACCCTCGGCCTGCGCGAACGCGGGCACGTCGGGCCGCACCGGCCACTGTTCTTGCCCCTCTTGGTCGCGCTGGCGGTTCTGATGGCGATCGGGCTGCTTCCCCTGTCCCGCAGTATCACCCGCCGCCTGGAGCAACTGGCCGAGGGCGCGCGTCGCTGGGGCGCTGGCGATCTCCGGCACCGCGTGCCTGTGGTCGGACGCGACGAGATCGCGACGCTCGCTCAGCGTTTTAATGAGGCCGCCGCTGCCATCGAAGCCTTGCTCGCGCAGGAGAGGCAGATGTTGGCTGGCGCCTCGCACGAGCTGCGCTCGCCGCTCGCGCGCATTCGCATGGCGCTGGAGTTGTTGGCCGACGAAACTGATCCTGGCAAGCGAGGCGAACTCGCCCGCCGTGCCGCCGACGACATCGTGGAACTCGATGCGCTGGTAGAGGAGTTGCTGCTCTCGGCGCGGGCACAGCCTGGCGTGCCTCGACGTCCGACTGCAGAGATTGACCTGCTGGCGCTGGTGCGCGCGGAGGCCCAGACGGTCGGTGCCGAGGTGACCGGCGAGCCGCTGCCGCTTTTCTGCGAAGGGGCGATGGTGAGGCACATGGTGCGCAATCTCTTG
The DNA here is from genome assembly GCA_003157315.1 of Myxococcales bacterium. The sequence continues at coordinate 8,405 of PMJE01000188.1, forward strand.
GCAAACGCGCGCCTGCACGGCGGGGGCGGCGCGATTCGCGCAGACGTGCGGCGAGTCGAAGGGCAAGCCGTCATTGCGGTGGAGGATGACGGCCCCGGCGTACCCGAGAGCGAGCAGGAGCGCATCTTCGCGCCTTTCTACCGTTCACCCGGGCTGCGCACTCCGGGAGATACCGGCCTGGGGCTGGGCCTGGCGCTGGTCCGCCAGGTGGCTCGTTACCATGGAGGCGACGTCGTGTATATCGCCCGCCAGCCCGCCGGCAGTCGTTTCGAGGTGAGACTGCCGGTCAATCCGGTCTAGGCCAAGACGGAACCCGCCGTGCCGCCGCCGCCGGGCATGGCGGGCCCGCTGCCGGCGCCGGGCCTGACCCGACTCAACCCATAGGGGATTCGTCCGGCTTTCCGGCCCCCGGACTCTGTCTGGCCTTGATCTCGGGAACGCAACGCCGCCACGGCCGCGTCGTCGGGATTGAAAATCCCTTGAATGAACGCCGTCATCTCTTGTGGCGTGGAGATCTTCTTGCCGGCC
>PMJE01000550.1 GCA_003157315.1 Myxococcales bacterium
CGCAAGTTCTCCGGCGAGGTGTTCCTGGGCTGGGTGTTCGGCTACGGCATCATGCGCTCCCTCATCGAAGTCTATCGTGGTGACGATGACCGAGGCAGCGTCGGCGCACTGTCGACGTCCCAGTTTATCGGATTGACCTCAGTGCTGGCGGGTCTTGGGCTGCTCATCTATCTGGTCAAACGCTACCGGGCTGACCCGGCGACCGCGCGGCTGTGGGAGATTCCCCTGCCGGCCCAAGCCAAGGCGGTGCCGGAAACGAACCACCGTTCGCGCAGGCGCCGCAAGGGCCGCTGACCAGTGTCGATGTGACTGACAGGCTCACGCTGCGATGGGAATTGAGGTATAAAGGGTTCCAAGTCATGGAAGCGAGGTGGCGATCATGAGTCTCAAGCGCAGCCACGCGGCGGGCGCCCGCACGAGCTTTACTAGCGGCAGCGAGTCCAGCAGCAAGCTGGGCCGGCAGGAGCTTTACGACGAGCTGAAGAAACTGGCCCAATCCGGCCAAGTCTTTGCGCCCGTTGACATTGCGTTGAGCATCGGTGCTGGCGAGGCGCTGGTGTCGCGCTCCTTGCTCGGCTTGGCGGCCGAGGGCTACCTGGAAAAGGTTGAAACGGGTAAGTACCGTGCCACGCCCTTCACCGAGATTCCCCAGGCCGAGTTCCTGAAAGCCCTGGCCCGCGCGTCCAAGACCGATTCGACCCGCCAGCGCGACCTTTCTGAGATTGCTCGCCTGAAGCAGAACAACGACGTGATGCGCACCAAGTTGCTGGCGGCCATCGCCGAGCGGGATCACTATCTGGCGGCGCTCAGGCAGCATGGTATCGACGCCGGCCCCGCGCCCGTGCCAGCAGCGGCGCCGACCGGAGCCGCGCTGTCGGCCGGACAGAGCGCACCTTCGCCCGAGCCGACTGCGGCGGACTCGCCCACTCCGTCCGGCAGTGGCGGCGACGGCAGTTCCTGATCCGGCCGGGTTGGCCCGCACGCTGTGAAGAGCCTGTCGCTACGCCTTCGCATACGGGCTAGCAGCCGGCTAGCAGCGGCTGCCTCCCTCGATCGGGTGGTGCAGGTCGAGCCACGCGAGGGCGATCTCGTGATTGGCCGTCGACGGGGCGATGACATCGAGTTGCCCTTTGCCGACGTTTCCGAACAGCACGCCCGTTTGATGCGGGGTGACCGGGGTTGGCTGTTGCTGGATCTGGGCAGTGCCAACGGCACATACGTCAACGGCCGCCGGCTGACGCCGTTCGTGGCGCAGGCCCTGTCGTTGGGCGATGTCTTGCGCTTGGCGAGCATCGAGCTGCTGGTCGAGGGCGAGGGCCGGCCTGCCCAGAGGGAGGTGTCGCCGGAATCGACCGCCACCCTGGCGCGCCGTCTGGTGAGTGATCTGTTCGGGACTTGGCGGCCGACCGAAGTGCCCCGGCTAGTGGTGGCGGAGGGTCCTGCTCTTGGGCACGAGTTGCACCTGGAGGTCGTAGGCTGCCGTTATCGCGTCGGACGGGGAGCCGGCTGCAACTTGGTCGTACCCGACGACGATATGTCGCGTGAACANNGCGGCCGAACAGCGCCTGGCTGACGGCGATGTGCTGCGCTTGGGCCAAACCAGTTTCCGGCTGGAAGATCCCGAGGATCGCTATCTGCGGCAGATGGAAGAAGTCGAGGCGCGGGCCGGGCAATCGGACCAGGCAGGTGCGGGCGCAGAAGCGGCCGCAGCGGGAGATCCCGACATCCAGGCGGGTAGGGCAGTGCTCCCGGACACTCACACCCTGTCCGCGCATGTTTCTAGTCAGGCGGCACTGCCGAGCCAGGATGCATCGTCGCGGCCCGCAACGGTCGAGCATGCCCGGCGACTGCCGCGACATGGCCCGCTGGCCTTCATGGTCATTGCGGCCGTGGTGCTGCTCGGGGTGATCGCGTTCGCACTGTCGTTTCTCTTGGGAAGTTAGGCTAGAAGGTCTCCCAGCGATGAACCTGCGTGCACCTCTCACATTTCGATCTGCCTACCAAACCCTAGTCTGGGGCGGGCGGCGCCTGCAGCGATGGCGCCCGGACCTGCCGCCCGGGCCGATTGGCGAGTCTTGGGACCTCTCGGATCACAAGCACGGCATGAGCGTGGTGGCGCAGGGCCCGCTGGCTGGCCGCACTCTGCGCGAGTTGGTTGCCCAGGCCGGGCCCGAACTGGTGGGGGCAGGCTTTCGCGGGGGCGTGTTCCCTTTGATGGTGAAGCTGATCGACGCCGCCGATCACTTGAGCGTCCAGGTCCATCCTGACGATGCCACNNCGAGGGCCGGGCCGGGGATGTCTTCTTCATCGAAGCGCGCACGGTGCACGCCTTGGGCGAGGGTTGTCTGCTCTACGAGATTCAGCAGACATCTGACATCACTTTCCGCGTCTACGATTGGGACCGAATGGGCCTCGACGGAAAGCCACGGCCGCTGCACGTCGCCGAGTCACTGGCCACCATCGATTTTTCCCGCACCGGCTTCGGCCCACTTCGGCCGGCGTGGAAAACCGACCCTGCAAGCCGGGTCGCG
>PMJE01000455.1 GCA_003157315.1 Myxococcales bacterium
CCAGTCGCCGCGCTAGCGGCATCTACGCCAGCCCCACCGACCGGGAGCAACCCGCTCGAGTTGCTTTGACACCCGAGAGCAGCAACAGCCAGCAAGGCACCCCATGCCACCTGGCCCCGTATTGCAAGAGAAAGCGGAGCGAGCTGCGACATTCGCATTGGTTTGCCTCCGGTGGTTCGCTGTTCCGTGTCCGCTGAATCCCCCCTAGAAATAAGTGTCCTCGATAGAGCTCTCGCTTCAACCATTCTCACCCATTTGAGCGGTCAGAAACTGAGTGGGCCCTTGTCTCACACCGGCGCTGCTTCCCACATTGTGGGTTGCATTCGTTGCTGCCGGGTGCTTGGTGGCGGGTATTGACCGTTTCGGCTACACTGTAACCGTAAGTGTCACCGTCGGTTTTCAGCATCTGCACCCTTGTCAGGGATCTCGAAGGAGGAACGACATGAGTCGGCCTTCCGTGCTCGTGGTGGATGACAAGGAGGACTTGCTCAAGCTGTTCGCCAAGATCCTGGGCGAGGAGTTCAGCCTGAGCACGGCTAGCGACGGTGCCAAGGCCTTGGCACTAATCGCCGAGCACGAATTTGACGTGGTGGTGGCCGATCTCAAGATGCCGGGTGCCAGCGGCTTTACCGTGCTGGAATCGGTCAAGGCGCGCTGGCCCGAGACCGAGGTGATCTTGCTAGCCGCCTATGGCTCGGTTTCCGACGCCGTCGAAGCCGTGAAGCAGGGCGCGTACGACTACATCCAGAAGCCATTCGATCCCGACGCCGCGGCGCTGGTGGTGGCCCGCGCGCTGGAGCGTCGGCGCCTGCGCGCGCAGACCGTGAGCCTGCGCAAGGAACTGGAGGGGGTGAACTCGTTCCACAACGTGATCGGCAAGAGCCCGCCAATGCGTGAGGTGTGCGGCCTTCTCGAACGGGCGGCAGGGCTCGACACCACTGTGCTGCTGACGGGAGAGACCGGCACCGGCAAGGAGTTGGCGGCGCGTGCGGTGCACTACCACAGCACGCGCAAACACAATCGCTTCGTACCGGTGAATTGCGGCGCGCTGCCAGCCGAGTTGGGGGACAATGAACTCTTCGGCTATGCCAAAGGCGCCTTCAATGGCGCGGCGGCCAGCAAGCCGGGCCTGTTCGAGGAAGCCAACCGTGGAACCCTGTTTCTCGACGAGGTGGGGGAATTGCCCTTGCCCGTGCAGGTGAAGCTGAATCGGGCTCTACAGGACAAGGAGATTCGTCGGGTGGGTGAGAACTCGCCGTTCGCGGTCGACGTGCGCATCATCGCGGCCACCCACCGGGAGCTGAAGGCCGAGGTGCAGGCGGGGCGCTTTCGCGAGGACCTCTTTTACCGGCTACACGTCTTTCCCATCCGTGTGCCGGCCCTGCGCGAGCGTCGCGAGGACATCCCGGCGCTCGCGGCTCACTTCCTCGCCAAGCACGCGCGCGCCTCGAAGCGCGACATCACTGGGATCGGGAATGCGGCGATGCGGGCATTGACCGCCTACAACTGGCCGGGCAACGTGCGCGAACTGGAAAATGCCATCGAGCGCGCGGTGGCCATCGCAGCCGGCAGGGAACTTGACATCCGCGATCTGCCCGCTGAGCTGCGCGGGGCGCAAGTGGGTGCGCTTCCCGCCGAGGTGCTGGTCAGGATGCCCTACCACGAGGCCATGGGAACCGCGCGCGACCGCATTTCACGCGAGTATCTGGCGGTACTGCTGCACGAATTTGAAGGCAACGTGACTCGCGCCGCCGAACGGGCGGGCATCGAACGTGAGAGTCTGCATCGTCTGCTCAAGCGCTACGGTGTTCGCTCTGAGGACTACAAGAAGAGCTAGGGCACGGCTGCAAGAAGGGGGCACGAGCAGATTCCTCTCGTCAGCCACCGGTGGTCGTCCCAAGCAGAGCCGCCCGCATCTCGTCCACACTCCCGAAGAGAAAGTCCGGCGAATGGGCCTTGAGGGTGTCCGGCTCCGTGAATCCCCAAGCTACGGCGCCGCTCGCGATGCCCGCGTGGCGGGCTGCCTCGATGTCGCGAATCTCGTCCCCGATGAAGATAGCCTGGGCTGGGTGGATGCCAGTTGCACGCAAGACCTTGCGCAACTTTATGCGCTTGCCAAAGATGGACACGCCCCCCTCGCAGGCCGCCAGCAGTCCAACGCTCTCCTTGCCCAGCACACGGCGGACATTGGCGCAGGAGTTGGATGTCACAACGGCCAGCGTCGCTCCCGCCTGCGCTAGTTGGGCGAGCAGGTCGGCCACGCCAGGAAACGGAGCAATCATGTAGATCTGTTGGGCCATCAATCTGCGGAAGCGGGCCGCGATCAAGGGCACCTTCCACAAGGGCACGTGGTGTAGTCTAAGCAGCGTGGCAGCGTCGTGTCGCCTGAGGATGGCGACTTGTTCCTTGTCGATCCGGTCGAACCCGAACTCATCGGCCAGCCGGCCGGAAATGCCGATGAGCCAGCCGAGGCTGTCGGCCAGTGTGCCGTCGAAGTCGAAGATGACCAGCTTGAATCTCAGGGGAAACTCTCGGTTGGAGGGTAGAACGGCGAAGTCAGGAGGGCAATCTGGACTTGGAGTGCGCGCCAGCCACAGAAATTGGCGCAGGCGAAGACCCATGGGAATCCAAGTGTCGTGTTCTGCAAGAGACGAGCACCGCTTACCGCAATGTGACATGAAGTCAAGAATTGCTAGGCATGTTTAGTCACTTTTGCCTATCGGGAAACTTGGATATACTTCGAAGCACGATGCGCGACAGGGCCAGGATGGTGATACCTATGCGATCGCGAACCCGACAACCTTTTCCGTTGGACCATGTGGTGAGACACAGTCTTGCAGCAGCGTCGGCGACAGTCGTTTTGATGCTTGGCTGCACGAACGCGCGGCCGCTCGAAGCGGCGGCCCCGGTACACACGGCGGGGTTTATGGATCCCACGCAACCTGATTTTCACGGCACGCTGCTGCTCAAGTCCAACTTCGATTTTGGCCTTTGCCAGGAATGCCACGGCCAGGACTTTTCTGGTGGGAAGGCAGGGGTGTCCTGTTTGTCGTGCCACAAGGGCTCGGGCGGTATTCAGCCCGGCGTGATGAATTCCGACGGCACCCCGGCCTGTGCGGCCTGCCACGCCTCCACACCAACCTCGGGCAGGCACAAGATCCATGTCGACGGTGGCCTGCTGGCCAAGCAGTTCGCTTGTACGACTTGCCATCCTGATCACAAGAGCGCGCAGGATCATGCCTTTGCGCCCGACGGGTCGCTGCGCACCAGCCCTGCGCAAGTTTCGCTGCTTGCTAGCCTGGCCACGCTCACGCCTGCCGATGGCACGCGGGCAGGGCCTCCGGCCTGGGATACAAACCTTCGAACCTGCAGCAACGTCTACTGCCATGGGGCCACCTTCACCGACTCGGCAGCAGTGACCAGCAGCCCCAACTGGGATGCGGCGTCTCGCCCCGCCAGCCAAACCTGCACCTTCTGTCACGGAAGTCCGCCCAACGGCGCAGGCGGAACCCGCTGCTCCTCCTGTCACCACCTCGTCGTGGATGCGCAGGCCAATCTGATCAGTACGACTCTGCACCTCAACGGCACGGTCGATTTCGCAGACCCGAACACCCCGTGTGACACATGCCACGGCTCCGCCAGCTCACCGGCGCCTCCACTCGACCTGCAGGGGAACTCCGACACCTCGGCCGTGGGGGTAGGCCAGCACCAACGACATGTGACGGCGCCCCTGCTGGGCATCCGTGGCCCGATTCAGTGCTCGGAGTGCCATCAGGTTCCTGCTAACGTGCTCAGTCCTGGCCATTTCGATTTGGGTCACTCGCCGGGCACAGTCGCGTCGGCCGCGGTTTTCCCCAATGTGGCCGGTTCAGGGACTTTGGCGCGGGCGCAGAGCGCATCGCCGNNCATCCAGCAGACGCCCAACTGGGTTTCGCCCGACAACGGCGAGTGCGGGTCCACCTGTCACGGCATCCCACCGCAATTCTCGGGACATCCGACCGGGGTGACGCGAACCGGGTGTGTCGCCTGCCACGCGAAGACGATTGATGCCAACGGAAACATCATCTTCACCAGCGTGTCCGGAGTCCCGACCACGACCCACATGAATGGAGCCTTCGATGGCGACTAGCCAGATCGGAGCACGGGCGGTTGTCGCTTGCCTGGTTGCGCTCGCCTGGGGGACGGCCCGCGCGGAAACCGTCACTGCCAGCTCGACCACCATCGTTTCGGGCCAGCGCGATCCGCGCGATGGCACGGTCCACACCGTGGTGCCCTTCCTCGAGTTGGTTTCCCTGCGGGCCTCGGAGATCAACAACCCGCTGCTCGACGACACCCAGATCGTAGTCTCGGGCTGGGGCGAGGCGGTGGCGGGCAGTCCACGTGATGGCAAGAGCACTCTGGGTGACGTAGATGTGGCCTACTTGCAGGGCTCGACCTGGAACCGGCGTATGACCCTGCGGCTAGGCCGGCAGTTCGTGTTTCCGGGGACCGCGGCCAACCTGCAACTCGACGGTCTCGCCCCCACTCTGTGGGTCGGGGCGGGCTTCGGCCTTTCAGGATTCGTCGGGGTTCCTGTGACCCCACGCTTCGGCTACAGCCGGGGCGAGTTCACCAGCGGGGCAAGGGTCTTCTGGAGCCATTCATACGAATCGGAAGTGGGCGCGTCGATCTTGGAGATTCTGGGGGCGGGACGGCATGTTTTCCGTCGGGATGCAGGGGCAGATGCGCGCTATCGGTTGCTGGATTCGCTCGCGTTGAGTGGGCTTTTGCGCTGGAGCCTTTCCGAGACCCGCTTGGCCGAAGCCAATGCGGCGATCAACTGGCGGCCTTGTCGTTACGTCGATGTGACCGGGGATTACCGGCGCACGGCTCCGGACCTTTTCTTGCCACGCTATTCGCTCTTCACGGTCTTCGCCCAGGAGACGCGCGACGAGGTTGGTGGCTTCGTCTTGCTGCGGCCTTGGCTTCGGCGGCTGGATGTGCAAGGCGATTTTCACGAGGTCCACGACGCCAATGGATGGGGCTGGAACACGGGCGGAAAGGCCACCCTGCGTTTGGGCAGCGGCGGCGGCACGCGGGTCGGTGTCGAGAGCCGGCGGCTCAAGATCCCAGGCGGCGGTTATCTCATGGGCCGCGTCTTTGGCTGGCAAACCATCACGACAAAGATTCGCGTGGTCGCCGACTTTGATGTCTATGGCTTGGACCAGCCAATCAACGGCTACGATCGTTCTTTCTTCGGATCGGGCAGTCTGGTGTATGACGTGGCGCCAGCCTGGCGCGCGGTACTCACCGGAATGGACAACGTGACCCCCTATGCCACACACCAGATCGAAGGTCTGCTCAAGGTCATCTATGACGGAGGCCACGTGGTGAAAGAGGTCACGCCGTGAGGTTTGTGGCAAGCCATCGGCGGTCATGGGTTGCGCTTGCGGCGCTGGGCATTGCCGCCTGCGCGACCATGCTAGGGACTAGGCGGGTCAAGCAGCCTGGCGAGGAGATCCGGCAGTCGCACGCGGCTCACAAGGATCTGCCGTGCGTGATGTGCCACGAGGACGTGCCCGAAGCCACGACGGTCACGGACCACCTGCGTCCGCCCGAGGCCAAGTGCCTGGAGTGTCACGGCGAGAAGAAAGACCAGAAAGAGTGCGGCTACTGCCATACCGATCCGGCCCACCCCGGGACCTATCCGCAGGAGGCCCACAACGTCATCATTTCGCACAAGACTCACCTCAAGCTGGTCAACGACGATTGCACGGCCTGCCACGTGAAGCTGTCGGAGTACTCCCGGCCCGGGCCGACGCCGCCGACCATGAAGTCCTGTACCAAGTGCCACGATCACCGGGTCGACTTCGACGAGGGCGGCTGCAACAGGTGCCACACTGATCTGAAACACTTCCCGCTCAAGCCAGTGGCCGAGTTTTCCCACGCCGGCGACTTTGTCCGGCAGCACGGCAGCGTCGCACACGAGACCGCCGACGCGTGCGTGCAGTGCCACGACCAGAGCTTCTGTGCCGACTGCCACGCCCAGACCGCACCCACGCGCGTCGAACTCAAGTTCAGCGAAAACGTGACCAGCGATTTTATCCACCGCGGCGACTACCTGACCCGCCATAGCATCGAAGCACGTTCCGACCCGGTTCTCTGCCAACGCTGCCATGGCATAAGCTTCTGTACCGCGTGCCACAACCAGGAGAACGTCGGACCTGGCGGCAGCAACCCGCGTCGCCCGCACCCACCTGGCTGGGCCTTGCCCGGGCCCACATCACATGCGGTGGCCGCCCGGCGCGACATCGTTAGCTGCGCCTCGTGCCACGATCAGGGTCCGAATTCGAACTGCGTCGGGTGCCACAAGGTGGGGGGCGTGGGTGGCAATCCACACCCGATACAGTGGGGGCAGAAGCACAGCATGGCCGAGGCGTACGGCACCGCGATGTGTAAGTACTGTCACCAGTAGAAATGGGAACCCTCAAAGGGTTCGCTTCGCCCTTCGGCCCCGCACCTGCCACCCCCACCGCGCTCGCTTCGCTCGGCCTCGCCATCCCCTCCCGCGCTCTGGCTCCGGCGGGCAAAGCCCGCCTGCGCC
>PMJE01000174.1 GCA_003157315.1 Myxococcales bacterium
CCGTCCCGGTACTCAAGACCGCACAGTCGACCCTATACATAGGTTGCAACCCGACCAACAAGAACTGCTTCAATGGAGAATTTGCCGAATTCAGCGTGTGGAACGTGGCTCGCAGCGCTGCTGATATTCTGGCCGACTACAAGAAGCCTCTCGTGGGCAACGAAACCGGCCTGGTCGGCTACTGGAAATTCGATGATGCCTCGGGCTCGACCACTGCGGCTGACTCCGTGACTACGGCAGGGCACACTGCACACCCTGGCACGTTGACCGCTACCACGGCGGCGCAAGATCCGACGTTCATCACGCCGACGACACCGCTGCCTCTGGTTTGCCCATAGCGGTTTTTGCAACCACACCGGCTGGCCGGAGGGTCAGCGCCAGCTATGCGCTGGGCCGCCACGAAGTGTAACCCGCGAACTACTTGCGGCATCCCACTAACGGAGGAGATGTGTCGGCTTACGGTTGACTACTGCCATTTTGAGAATATCTTGCGCGTTCCTTTTCACCTCTCTGACGTCTGGAATCTCGCTTGCCGCCCGCACAGAACCCCATCAGCTCTCCCGCTAGGGGCGCCCAGCCGCCGGTGAACAAGTGGCTGGTCACGGTTTCGGTGACCTTTGGAACGCTGATGGGCACCATCGATGCGTCGATCGTCAACGTGGCGGTGCCGCATCTGCGCGGGGCGCTGGGGGCCACGGTGGAGGAGATCACCTGGGTCACCACCGGCTTCGTCATTGCCAACGTGGTGGTGATGCCGCTGACCGCGTTTCTGGGACATCTTTTCGGCCAGAAGCGCGTCTACATGGCCGCGTTGTCAATCTTCATCTTTTCTTCCGCCCTGTGCGGCCTGGCCCGTAGCCTGACCACTCTCGTGGCATTTCGCTTTTTGCAAGGGCTGGGGGCCGGGGCCTTGCAGCCCACCGAGCAGGCCATTTTGCGCCAGACCTTTCCGCCCAAGGAACAAGGGATGGCCATGGCCGTGTTCGGCATGGCAGTGATCATCGGACCGGCGTTGGGGCCAACCCTGGGCGGCTACATCGTGGACAACTATAGCTGGCCGTGGATCTTCTTCATCAACGTACCGGTCGGCGTTCTGGCGCTGATCATGGTGTCCAATTTCGTGCGCGAGCCCGAGGACATTCGCGCTGCCCAGCGGGCCATGGCGGCCAAGCGCCGGGCCAATCTGGATTGGGTCGGCATCGCCCTGCTCAGCATCGGGTTGGCGGCTTTGCAATACGTGCTGGAGGAAGGGAATCGCGACGACTGGTTCAACTCGCAGGTGATTTCCGGCCTGAGTCTGGTGTCGTTCATGGCGCTCGCCGGTTTCATCGTTCGCGAGTTGACCGCCGTGGCTCCTGCGGTGGACATCGGGCTGTTCAAGGACAGCGTGTTCACTGCGGGCACAGTGGTGGGCGGTGTTATGTTCGCGCTGCTCATGTCGGTGACGTTCCTGTTGCCGGTGTTCCTGCAAGAGGTCCTGGGCTACACCGCGACGCAATCAGGGCTGGCACTCATGCCCCGCGCGCTCATCATGATGGTGGTCACGCCCATCGTGGGCCGCACCTACAACGTCCTGTCGCCGCGCCTGGTGGTCAGCTTCGGCGTGACCTGCGTGGCGGCCAGCACCTGGATGATGAGCCACTACACCCTGGCCACCTCGCAGAGCGGGATCATCGGCGCTCTTCTGGTACAGGGCGTGGGGTTCAGTTGCCTGTTCGTGCCCCTGGCTACCACGGCGCTCAGCCGGATTCCGCGCGACAAGCTGGCCGATGCGGCCGGATTGAACTCAGTGGTGCGCTTCATCGGCGGCTCGATGGGGCTGGCGATCTTTGCCACTCTGCTCACCCGCCATATGACTGTAGTCCGATCCGTTCTCGGGACCCATGTCGTGGCCGGATCGCCCACGCTCCTGCCGCGCCTGTACGCTGCGCAACGGATGCTTACTCAGATGGGGGCTAGCGCAGCCGCGGCCCGCGACGGTGCCGTACGCGTGGTAGCGGGAGCAGTGGCGCAACAGTCCGCGGTAATTGCCTTCGAACAGGTTTTCTTGCTCACCGGGCTCTCGTTTCTCTGCGTGTTGCCCCTGGTGTACTTCCTGAGGCGCGCGCCTCAGCAGGCCCCGACTGACGCTGCCGGGCCCCCGGTTCACGTGGAGATGTAACATGAAGGAATCCCCGCCGCCTGCGAATGAAAAGAACGGCTCGGTGGCCGACAACGCCTTGCCCAGACCACGCAACAAGCGCCGACCCTTCGTGGTTCTGGCCGCGGTGGTTGGCACGGTGCTGGCGGCCGTGGGCGTGTACACCCTAGCCACCGCCGGCCAGGAGGACACCGACGACGCGCAGATCACGTCGGACGTGGTGCCGGTGGCCACGCGCGTGGCCGGACAAGTCGTTGCGGTTCGCATTGAGGAAAACCAGGTTGTGAAGAAGGGCGACTTGCTGGCCGAGATCGACGAGGCCGACTACGCGGCCCGCGTGCGCCAAGCCGAGGCCGAGTTGTCCAGCGCCGATGCGCAAGCCAAGTCCGCCGACGCGCAGGTGCAGGTGGTGCGGGCCAGCTCGCGCGGCGGGTTCGCCAGTGCGCAAGCCGCGGTCAGCGGCTCGTCAGTCGGGGTAAGCAGCGCCTCGGCCCAGGTGGCGGCGGCTAATGCGGCTGTGGCACGCGCCGAGGCCGACTTTCACAAGACCCAGATCGATCTCGATCGCGCCAAGCAGTTGCGCGCGGCGCACGCCATTCCGCAAGATCGTCTGGATGCGGCCCAGATCTCCTACGACGGCAGCCAGGCGGCGCTGGCCCAGGCCCATGCGCAACTGGCCTTTGCCCAGGACGCCCGCCGCGGCGCCGAGACCCGCGTCAGCGAAGCTCGAGGACGTTTGAGCCAGACCGCACCGGTGGAGCCGCAGATTGCTGCGTCCGAGGCCAACGCGGCGCTGGCCCACGCGCGTGTGCAGAGCGCGCAGGCGACGCTGGACCTGGCGCGTTTGCAGCTTTCGTACACCAAGATCTTGGCGCCGGTCGACGGTTGGGCATCCAAACTGGTGGCGCACGCAGGGCAGTTCATCTCTGTCGGGCAACCGGTGGTTTCCATCGTTCCGACTGCTACCTATGTCGTCGCCAATTTCAAGGAGACCCAGGTGGGTCACATGAAAGCTGGCCAGCGCGCGGTCATCACGGTTGACGCCTACCCGGGCCGCAAGCTGGAAGGCCGGGTGGAGAGTTTTTCCGGCGGCACAGGCGCAACCTTCTCACTGATCCCGGCGGACAATGCTACCGGCAACTTCGTGAAACTGGTGCAGCGGATTCCGGTGCGCATCGCCTGGGTCAATCCCCCGCAGGATATCGATCTACGCGCCGGGTATTCCGTGGACGTGACTGTGCATCTCAGGTGAGCCATGCGTTGCCCGTCTAGGCTGTTCTTGCTTTCTTGCGCGCTCGCGCTGCTGTCCTCCGCGAGCGCAGCAGCGGGCGAGTCGCGCGTGATCACGGTCGACGAGGCAGTGGCACTGGCCATCGGGCAGAACGCTGCCTTGCAGGCGGCGCGGGCACGTTTGGAAGGTGGCCAGGCCGTGGCAAGCAGCACTGCGCGCCACCTGGCGCCCGCGATTCACCTGAGCGACGAATTCCAGCACTACAACTCGGCCTTCATCGTCCCTATGGGAACCCAAGGCGTGTTTCCGGTTCGCAAGCAGGACACCAACATGTTCACGGTCGCGGCGGATCAGCCGTTGCTTGGCCTCTTGCGGCTGTCGCAGGATTACTCTGGCCAGGAGACGAACGCCGAAGCCGGCGCAGCCCAGGTGCAAAGCGCGGAGCTGTCTTTGCGCCAAGCGGTCGAAACCCTCTACCTGCGGGTGTTCGAGGCCAAGGCGCTGGAAGAGACCGCACTCGCCTCGGAGCGCGAGCTCACAGACCGCCTGGAGGTGGCGCGCGCGCAGCTGGCCACCGGCGTGCTCACCGAGGCCGATGTCTTGCGCGTGCAGGTGGCCGCAGCAAATGCGCGCCAGCAAGCCATCCAAGCGCACTCGCAGGGGTTGGTGGCGCGCGCCAGCCTGCTCGTGCTCATCGGCCTGCCGGCCGACGACGCGGGCGTGACCTTGGTGGAACCAAGTTCACTGCTTGCATCGGGCGAGAAGACCCCGGAACCTGCCGCGGCTCAGAACCAGGCGCTGAGCGGCCGGCCGGAGATCCTGCAGACCCGGCTGACCTTGCAGGCAGGCGAACACCAGCGACGGGCGCGCCTGTACGCTCTCTTGCCTGATATCGATCTAGAGGGAGCGTATATGCGTTCCTACGGCCAGATCATCCTGCCCACGAATTCGGCTTTCATTGGGCTCAATGCCAAGTGGGCCATCTGGGAATGGGGCGCCAGTTACGCCGCCTATCGCGCCAGCCAGGCACAGGCGCGCGCGGCGGAGTTCGATCTGGAAAACCAGAAGCAGCAAATTCGCGCCGAGGTGACTTCGACCATGGCCCAACTCGACGCCGCGGCCAGCGCCATTTCCGTCGCGGAGCAAGCCATCGCCAGCGCACAGGAAGCCTATCGAGTGACAGACGCGCAACTGCAGGCCGGCACCGCTACCACCACCGACCTGCTTGAGGCGCAGTCGGCCTTGACCCAGGCCCGGCTCAACTACCTGCGCGCCCAGTACGAGCTGGCGATCTCGCGCGTGAACCTGCGGCGGGCACTGGGACGGTAACCCCAACCACAGACGCCCCAGACAGTCACCGTTGTCGGTCGCGCGAACGACTGCGCGGTCGGCCCACGGCGGCGTCGAGATAGCGCCGCTCGATGCCGGCGTAGGCGTCGATGCGGCGGTCGCGCAGGAAGGGCCAGGCCTGGCGCACCTCCTCGATGCGGGCCGGGTCGACGTTGGCAATTAGGGTTTCTTCGCGATCCACGGATGCCTCGACCACTACCACGCCGAATGGGTCGGCAAGAAAACTCGTGCCCCAGAATTCGAGGCCAGGCGGGCCGGCCGGCGCTTCGTGGCCCACCCGGTTGATCGCGGCCACGTACAAGCCGTTGGCGATGGCGTGCCCGCGCTGGATGGTGCGCCAGGCATCGCGCTGGGCTGCCCCGTGCTGCGCCTTTTCCTGCGGGTGCCACCCGATTGCCGTGGGATAAAAGATGATATCGGCACCGGCCATGGCAACCAGGCGTGCGGCTTCGGGATACCACTGGTCCCAGCANNGCGATGACGATCACGCCGGCCTGGCGGGCCACCGCGCCGATGGCCTCGGTGCTGGGCCCAGGGATCCTTTCGGCCAGAGCGAAGTTGGCCGCATCCTCGGTCTGGCAAAAATAGGGCGAACGGAAAAGCTCGGGAAAGCACACCACCTGGGCGCCCTGCACGGCTGCATCGCGAATCTTCGCACAGGCGAGGTTGAGGTTTGCTTCTGGCTCAGGCGACATGGCCATTTGGACCAGGCCGACTTTGAAAGGCGATCTTTGCAACACGGGTCGATTCTACCCAGCCGCAGCCCGCCGCCAAGGGCGAAGCGCTATGGAATTGCCTAGACTCCGGTCCCGATGAGCGCTCCGGTTGCGAACGCGCCGGAAGTGGAGGTAACGGTGAAGGTCCAGGTGGCCTGGTTAGTAACCGCGGGGATAAACCTGATGGACATCGTGCAGCTCTGGGTGGGCACGAGGGAAGGAGAGCAGGTGTGCCCGGAGATCACGAACCCATTGCCCAGGGCGCTGGGAACCGTGAGTGCGCCCGAGCTCGCGCCGCCCGCGTTGGTTATGGTCAATGTTTCATCGGCACTCGGGGTATTCACCGCAATCGCCCCGAACACCAGCGGATTCGGCGTGATGGTCAGGATAGCCGGCTTGGTTGCCGTGGCAGTGATGGGCAGGTTGAACAGGTTGCCCCCTTCCGAGGACGCCGTCAGTAGCCCAGAGTAGGCTCCCGGCAGTCCGGTTGCCGATGGTGCGAAGGTGAGCGTCAACGTGCAAGTCCCAGTTGTCTTCGCTAGCGTTTGCCCGGTGCAGCCATCGTTACCAAGCACGAACGCCGAGTTGTTGCTCGTCACAAAAACACCCATGGCATCAGTACCACCAGTGTTCCTCACCGTGAAGGTCACCGGCGTCCCAACCTCGCCCAGTGCCACAGCTCCCAGATCCGGTCCGCCAGTGATGGTCAGATTGCTCGGCCCGGTCGCCACACCAGTTATCGCCACCGTGGTCGGCAGCGTCCCAGCCGGCGCGCCAGCGTCAGTCACCGCCAGTACCGCGGTTTTTGTCCCGTCAGTCACCGGCTGGAAGGTCACCGATCACGCGTGCAGGTTCCCAAGGGGAAGCAGCCCAACCGCGCAGGTCGTGCCGCTCACCACGAACTCCGGATTCGCCGGGGTGATGGCCGCCGTGATGGCGCCGGTAGGCGAGCCTCCCCCGTTGGCAACCATCACAGTGACGGTGTTCGACTTTCCCGTGGTGGCCGCGACTTGCGGAGCTGCGGGCGCGATTGCCAGCTTGGCTCCAGAAACCACCACCGCCGTGATCGAGGTAATCTTGGTCACGCTACCCGCATTACAAATCACCTCGTCACCCGTCTTCGCGCCCGCCGTGGCAGAGCTGAAAGTGAAGCCGAAGAAGCAGCTCGCGCTCTTCGCAAGTGCTCCGGGTGCCGCCGTCGGGCAGGTGGTCGTGGTCGGGTCCGCCTTGATGCTGCCGGCAGATGATACCGAGCAAAGCAGGTCAGTCAGCGGGTTCGTCGCGGTGACAGTGACTTTCCCGAACACCGTCGCGCCAACCAGGATCGTGCCCAGGTCGATGTGATCTGTCTGAGTGAAATCAGTCGGTGGTGAGCCGACGCCGGTCAGGCTCACCATCACCGACCCCGCAACCACCAGTGTGCCCGCCGCCGGGCCGGTGTGGTCAGGAGTGAATGACACCGATATGGTGCAGGTACCACTCGCTGGCAGCGTCGTGCACGTGCTACCTGCCAACGAAAACGGCGACGGCTGAAGAATCGTCGGAGTCAACGAGGTGGCCGGTCCCAGGTTGGTCACCGTCACCGAACGCGGCGTCGTGCTGGTCTGTCCAACATCGACACTGCCGAAGTCAAGCGCAGAGGAGTTGACCATCACCAACACCTGCGCTGGCCCATCGGGAATGGCCGCATCATGGCCGCTTGAACCGCCCGTACCGCCGCTGCCCAAAGCGCCACCCGAGCCACCCGCACCACTGACTGTCCCGATGAGGTTGTTGTTCGAATCCACTTGCTTCGGCTCGGCGCAGGTATTCGTGGTTGTGCAGGTCTGCCCAGGGGTACAATCGACGTTGCCCTGGCACTGATTGCGGCATTGCTGGTCCACAGCACATATGAGCGGTGTCGGGCAATCGCTGGCGTATAAGCAGTGCGTCTCAATGGTAAGCTGACACACCGTCGATTGGTCGGCGGCGACGACGCAACTCTGTCCGGTTGGGCAGTCAACGCTGGTGTGGCAGGCGTCGTGGCACTTGTCCCAGGTGCACACCAGACCCTGGTTGCAGTCACTGTTGAGTACGCATGAGCCACCCACGTCGACCTTCCCCTCGGGGTTCATCCCCTTGGCGCAACCGGTTGCAAGCCAGATTGAAACGATCATCAAGTCAAGAAAGCGAATCCACGATGCTGACATTTCAATCCTTTAAGTTTGTGTTGTTCATCATGAAAAATGTAAAGAGTAAGGTTAGCACGTTTTCGACTAGGATGGGTCGAACCCGACCGCTAGAGGTCGTGCGAGGCCCGAAACAAGCATGAAAATCCCAGATCCAGCGCACGCTGCTGCCCAGCCTGGCATCGAGTGCGTGCCCTTTGGCAGGACACCGGACGGAACCGCGGTGGACGTCTACCGCTTGACCAATAGCCACGGTCTCGGCGCGACCATCACCACCTACGGCGGGATCGTGAGGTCGCTGCTGGTTCCTGATCGTGAGGGCAAGCTGGGCGACATCGTGCTCGGCTACCACAACTTGGCCGGATACCTTGCCAAGAGTCCGTACTTCGGCTGCCTGGTGGGACGCTACGGCAACCGGATCGCCCGAGGCGAGTTCAAGCTCGACGGCCAGACCTATGCGCTGGCGAAGAACGATGGCGAGAACCACCTGCATGGTGGCAGGACGGGTTTCGACAAGGTGGTCTGGGCTGCCAAACCACTGCCTAGGCGCGTGGGGAGCCCGCCGGCTATGCCGGCGGCGCACCATCGCGGGAGGGTGTGGGAACCCTTTGAGGGTTCCCATGTGGATCCTTTGGGGAGCCCGCCGGCCATAAAAGATGACCCCCTCAGCTTGCAGTTGCAGTACCTGAGCAAGGATGGCGAGGAGGGCTATCCGGGGGCGCTCTCGGTTACCGTCATCTACTCCCTGTCCGATCAGGACGAATTCATCGTCGAGTACTCGGCCTTCACCGACAAAGCTACCGTGGTCAACCTAACCCATCACAGCTACTTCAATCTCGATGGAGACGCTGGCGACACGCGCGAGCATCTACTGACTATCAACGCGGACTATTTCACGCCGGTTGCCGACGGTCTGATTCCGACCGGGGAAGTGCGTCCGGTGGGGCGCACACCTATGGATTTCACCCGGCCCAAGCCGGTCGGCGCGGACCTCGCATGCAAAGACCCGCAGCTCATGATCGGTCACGGCTATGACCACAACTGGGTCATCAAACGGGACCGCGACGGATTGTCGCTGGCGGCTCGCCTGACCAGCTGCAAGAGCGGCCGGGTGATGGAGATCTTCACTAGCGAGCCGGGCCTGCAGTTCTACGGCGGCGGCCAGCTCGACGGCAGCATCGTGGGCAAGCAGGGCAGGGTATATGGGCCCTACTCTGGCCTCTGCCTTGAGACCCAGCACTATCCGAACTCGCCCAACCAGGCAGATTTTCCCTCCACCGTGTTGCGCCCGGGCGAGACCTACCGGAGTCGCACGGTACATCGGTTTTCCATCGCAGAGCGCTAATGACGGCGACCGGGCAGCCATGATACCGTTGCCTTCTGCGCGGATCTGCGCCTTCAGTACAAGCCCATGGCAGAGAAGGTTATCGGCATAGACCTGGGAACTACCAACTCGTGCGTAGCTGTTCTTGAAGGGATCAGCGCCACGGTCATCGCCAATCGTGGCGGCTACAAGACCACCCCTTCGGTGGTGGCGATGTCCGAAACCGGGAAGCGTCTGGTGGGCCACATCGCCAAGCGCCAGGCGGTCACCAACGCCGAGAACACGGCCTACGCGGTCAAGCGCCTCATCGGGCGGCCGTGGACATCGCCAGCGGTGCAGGCGGTGAAGGCGGCGGTACCCTACGGCCTGGTCGAGGGCCCGCACCAGGACGTTCGCATCAAGCTGCGCGACCAGCTGTTTTCGCCGCCCGAGGTTTCGGCGTACATCCTGCAAGAGATGCGCGCCATCGCCGAGGAGTTTCTCGGCCAGTCCATCACCAAGTCGGTTGTCACGGTCCCTGCCTATTTCAACGACGGACAACGGCAGGCAACCAAGGACGCGGGGCGTATCGCCGGTCTGGACGTCATCCGCATCATCAATGAGCCGACTGCGGCGGCCCTGGCCTATGGCTTTGGCCGGGACGTCGAGGGCAAGGTCGCGGTTTTCGACCTCGGCGGCGGCACCTTCGACGTTTCATTGCTTGAGATCAGCAATGGCGTGTTCGAGGTGGTGGCCACCGCAGGCGACACATTTCTGGGCGGCGAAGACTACGACAAGCGGCTGGTCGACTGGCTGGTCCAGGGTTTTGCCAAAGAGCACCGGGTCGACCTGCGCAGCGACAGCATGGCCTTGCAGCGACTCAAGGACGCGGCCGAGAAGGCCAAGTGCGATCTTTCGTCGGTGCGCGAGACCGAGATCAACCTGCCCTTCATCATCTCGACCGGGAAAAACCAAGCCTACCACCTGCATCGGGTGGTCACGCGCGGCAAGCTGGAGGAGCTGACCCTGGATCTGACCGAGCGGACCATCCAGATCTGCCGTTTGACCATGGAAGATGCAGGCATCAAGCCGCGGGATCTTGCCGAGGTGGTCCTGGTGGGCGGTATGACCCGCATGCCAAAGGTGCAGGAGCTGGTGGCCGAGTTCTTTGGTCGCGAGCCGTGCAAGGGGGTGCACCCCGACGAGGTGGTGGCCATGGGCGCGGCCATCCAGGGCGCTGCACTGATCGACGCGGCGGCGGCGCCCGACATGCTACTGCTCGACGTCACCCCGCACTCGTTGGGAATCATGGTGGCAGGCGGCTACTTCCACCGCTTGATCGACCGCAACACCACGGTGCCCACCTCGAAGAGCCACGTCTTCACCACAGTACGCGACGATCAAACCTCGGTGAAGATCGTGGTCTTCCAGGGCGAATCCGATCGAGCCGAGGAGAACGAGTTGCTGGGCGAGTTCGTGCTTTCCGGCCTGCGCAAGGCACCCAAGGGCGATGTCGAGGTGGAGGTCACCTTCGAGATCTCGGCCGACGGCATCGTGGGCGTGGCTGCGCGGGACACGGAAACCGGCACCGAGCAGCACATCACGGTCACCGCCACCAGCGGGCTGACCGAGGCCGAGATCGAGCGCATGGCCAACGAGAACCAGGAATTCCTGGTGTCGAGCCGAGCCGAGGAGGAAGTGGAGAAGGAGCGCCAGCGTATCGAGAAGCTGGTGCACGAAGCC
>PMJE01000195.1 GCA_003157315.1 Myxococcales bacterium
CCTTCGTTGCTCGTCGGTCAATTACGTTGAGTATTCTCCCTCCTCGCGCCTCGGGCCGCTCGCAACTTCGCAATTTCACTCGGGCCGTCAAACCGTTCGGTGCTCTAGCGCTGCCCACACTGGATTTCTTGCTCAGCCGCCCAGCCGGGGGCATATGTTGAGCAAGCGAATTCGTAATGAAATATGCACCGCTGTTTGCCGTCCAATCATGCCTAGCCCTCTTGTTGGGATGCGACGTTCGTGGCGTCGCTTCTTTGCCGCCGCCGCAGACTACCTCCTCGGCTGCGACCTCGGTTTCGGCACCGGCCAGCAAGCCGCTGGCGCTCGCGGCTCCAGCACCGTTGGCGGCTCCGGCCGTGGCCAGCAAGGCGCCCGCTCCGCGTGACCCCAACCTCCTGCCGGATGATGATCGTGCCCTGGTGATTCGCGACGGCCAGGAGAGCTGGACCAGCGCCACCGGCGCAGCCCGCTCCGGGTACACTATTGTCGATCTGGGTGACGACTGGACGCCCTATATCTTCGAGGAGCATCGTGGTGCCGACGGGCAGCCCTTGCCCAATCGCTACCGCCGCGTGTTTCTCGGCCTGGCCAACGACACGCTCGACGAAGATGGCGAACCCTTGCCCGCGGGCGAAAAGAACTATCTCGAACTGTACGGCATTCCCCCCTCGCTCGGCGTGCTGCGCGCCCGCTTCCTGGAGGACGAGAAGCAGAGTTGCCACGAGGGCGCAAACCTGGCGGCCATGCAGGCAGTGGAGACCGTGGGCTACGTGGCGCCCGAAAAGGTGAAACAGGAAGAGCAGCGCATCGCGCGCCTGCGCAGCGAGCTGGAAGACGCACGCCGAAAAGCCCACGCGCCGACCCTGGCCGAGTTGGCCGCCCAGGACCCCAAGCTGGAGCCCAAGGTCAAGCTGGTCGAGCGCCGGGCTGCGGAGAAGCTGGCCATGACCGAGGTGGAACGTCGCCTGGCCTGCGAGGGCATGTTCAAGCACGGCGGCAAACACAGCGCCGGCATCTACGACGATGCCATGCGCCTGGCGGTGCGCCGCTTTCAGCAGAAGCACATGATCTACGAGTCCAACTACCTGCGCCAGAAGACCATGGACGCTCTGGCCCGGCCGCCGCTCGCCAACGATCACGAGGCGCTAGTGCGCGTGCTGCGCGAGCGCGTGGTGGCTGCCACCGGCGTGGTCGAGGACGGCAGTGTGGAGAGCAAGACTGGTCCGCCCACCTATACCGGCGCCAACGGCCGGATCACGCCGGTGCGCAATCTAGTCGAGGAGATGACCCAGGCCGCGGTCGAGCAGCTCGGCCTGGCCAGCCCCGAGGCTGCGCTGGCCTTTTTCAAGCGGCACAGCGCTGCCGATCTTCGCCATCTGCGCGCAGCGGTCCACTTGCCGGCCCTGCCCGAGTACTACGGGCCCAACATGGATCTGTCCATCGTGATCGNNGATCGATCGCGGCGAGGTCTGGTACGACCTGCCCTGGGATGCGACGGGCGCGCGCCACCCACAGCCGCGCAAGCGTTACCCCAGCTTCCACGTCTACGTGAAGTACAAGGAACAGCGCATCTCGCTCGCGCGCTGGCGCACCACCATCGGCGGCTGGCGCGCCGAGCAGGCCTCTGACGGCTACGAATACTATCGCTACAAAGGCTCGGACGTGGGGCCACGTGTGATCCGCAACGTGGTGGCTGGCCCGGTGTGGATCGCGCCCGAGTCCACGCCCATTCGCACCCTGGTCAAGACCAAGACGGTCAACGGCCTCTGGCAGCGGGTGGTCAACTACGATGAGCTGGGCCCGGGATTCCTCTCGGCCTATGGCCTCATCGCCGGCTATCTGGTGGTCCCGGGCAAGGCCGGCAAGCCGGATTGGGACAACGGCATCCGCGCCCACGGCTCGTCGGAGTATCTCTCCATGTACAGCGCCGAGGGCTACTCGCACGGTTGCCACCGCCTGCCCAACCACCTGGCCATCCGGCTCTACTCATTCATTCTGCGCCACCGCCCCGTGCAAATAGTGGGTGACCAGCCCACCAACATCGCGCGCCAGTTCCTGCTCGGCGACGACGTCTTTGAAATTCGCGTCCCCTCGCGCGGCTACCAGTACCTGCTTGAGCCGCCCTTGCCCATCGATGTGCTGGAAGGCGAGATCAAAGGCACGCTGAAAAAGCCGGTCCTGACCTACGTGCCCAAGCCGGGCGTGCGCTATCCCGGGCCGCCGCCAGCGGTGCCCAATTCAGCCGAGGGCCGCGCCGGCGGGGTTGGTTCTGGTCGCTCTGGTAGCGATGAAGAAGGAGGAGCGCCATGATCTCTCGCGCGCGTTGGTACCGCCGTGGCTTGCTCGCCGGTGTCGCGCTGCTGGCAGTTTGGGGACTGGGTGTGGCGGTGGGGCTGGGAGCGGAGGATACCAGCAAGAACGCGGCCATCGCTGAATCCGCGTCCCCAAGAAACGATGACAAGGTTCACATCACCCTGCAAACGGTTCCGCCGCGCAAAGCAACAGTGAAGTGGGGCAGCAAGACCTTGGGCGTGATTCCCGTGCCCCGACCACTGGTGGTGGTACGACCACGCGACAGTGGGCCGCTTGACCTGGTGGTCCGCATGGCAGGCTTCTTGCCGGTCCACACGCGCGCCTACACCTTCTCCGACAGTCGCGTCGCCATCAAGCTGACACCGGTTTCGGAAAAGAACACGCTTTTTGGATATCGAGCGGAAGTGCCACCCGAGGGATCCGCCAGTCCCGATGCGGGCGCCCCGCCTCCCGCACCCGTGCCCCAGCCAGCCTCTGCGCCGGTCCCGCAGCGGTAGGGAAAGCTAGCTGTTTCTCACAGAGGCACAGAGAACACAGAGGTCGGAAAAGAAGAAGGNNGAAATAGCTAACTAGTCGTCTCCGGACTTGATACTTGCGGGGGAAGTCCACGTGCTAATCTGACGAAGACACCTATCGGCTGGCCAGAACTCACGCCCCATGATCCCAATCAGCGACGACAACCCGACCATGCGCTTTCCGCTGGTGACCATCGCCCTGCTGGTGGCCATGGGCGCGGTGTGGGTCCTGGTCCAGGGGGCGGGCCTCAGCCCGACCTTGCTGGCGGCCAGCGTGTGCAACCTGGGTCTGGTGGCAGGCGAGATCACCGGCCGAGCCCCGGTCGGACAGGCCGTGCCACTTGGCCGCGGCCTTCTTTGCCTAGTCGACCGCGAACCCATCAACTACCTGACGCCGGTCATTTCCATGTTCCTGCACGGCGGTTGGATGCACCTGCTGGGAAATGGCCTGTTTCTCTGGGTGTTTGGCAACAACGTGGAAGACAGCATGGGGCGAGCGCGCTTCCTGGCTTTCTATTTCGTGTGCGGCCTGGCTGCCGCGGCTGCGCAAGTTGCCATCGATCCCGCGTCGCCGGTTCCCATGGTGGGCGCCTCAGGTGCCATCTCGGGCGTGTTGGGCGCGTATCTGATGCTGTATCCACGGGTTCGCGTGAATGTGCTCTTCGTCTGGATAATCTTCGTGCAGGTGATTTCGCTTCCCGCGTACCTGGTTCTGCTGTGGTGGATCGGACTGCAACTCCTGAGCGGCCTGCCCCAGCTCTCGTCGATGCGACCTGATGTATCGTCTGGCGTCGCGGTCTGGGCGCATATCGGCGGCTTTTTCGCTGGCTTTGTCCTGGTCAAGCTGTTCGAAAACCCGGCGCTGGTCCGTGCCCGCACCTTGGTGCGACGGCGCGCACATCCTGATCACTGGTAGGCCAGGGATGCGCAGTACCACGACCCTTGCTTGGATGAGCATTCTTCTCGTCTTGCTCGCGCGATCTCCGGTTCAGGCATCCGAGGCTTGTCGCGAGTCGCCCGAGGTCCGCATTTGGTGGTCACCGCAAAACCCCGCGGCGGGATCGCCTTTGCGCCTGATGGTGGTCAGCGAGCAGGCCCGCGACGGGACCATCACGGTCAGCACGGCGGGGCGGCCGGCGCAAAAACTGGTCACCGTGCGCCGGGGCGGACCGCCCTTCAGCTTTTCCGCCGAGCTGTCTGCTCCGGCGGCCGGCGAGGTTCGCGTCGCGCTGGTTTCCAGCGGCGAGGAGGTCTCCTGTCACCGCATTTCGATCGCCCCGCGTGGTCGCGCGGCACCGGCGCGCATCCGCTCGCAGGCTGCTGGCGCTTGGCCAGTCACGCGTGCCTGGAACCGCAGCCTTGAGAATCTCTACTCAGCTTGGATCGAGCGTTTGTTCGACGCGCCGGCTGATGCGGCGCTGGGTTTTCCCTCGCTGGCGCCCGTGGTTCGCGATCCAGCGCGCAACTTCCTGTGGGGGTACCTCGGGCTGCGCGAAGACGATCCCAAGAACCGTGCCGCACCCCCGGCTACGCCCGACTGTGCTGATCTGCCATACTACCTGCGCGCCACCTTTGCGTGGAAAATGGGCTTGCCTTTCGGGTTGCGCGACTGCAACCGCGGCACCAGCGACCACCCACCCACCTGCGGTGCCTTGGTCAGTCAAGACGAGCCAGTGGCCGGCAACGACCCTCTCGACCGATTTCGCAAGTTCTTGCGCCTGCTCGCCAACAAGGTCCACTCGGGCAGCGCGCGCACCGCGCTCGACGACGACGCGACCGATTTCTACCCGGTCAAGCTGGCGCGCGAGGTGCTGCGACCGGGCCTAATCTACGCCGACCCCTACGGCCACGTGATGATGATCGCCAAGTGGGTGGAGCAAGACGGAAGCAAGGGCGGGCGCCTCTTCGCGGTGGACGGACAGCCAGACAATTCCGTGGGCCGCAAGCGCTTTTGGGAAGGCACGTTTCTTTTTGCCAGCGATGTAAAGAGCGCGGGCCCTGGGTTCAAGGCATTTCGTCCGGTGGAAAAATCAGCCGAAACTGGCTCGACGGTCGGGTTGGCTAATCATGCGCTGGCCGGTGATCATCGCTTCGCCCCCTTTTCAACCGAGCAGGCCACCATGTCTTCCGATGACTTCTACGCGCGCATGGCCAGGCTCATCAACCCCAAGGGCCTGGATGCCCAGGCGAGCTATGAAGAAACCCTGAACGCGCTGGTGGAACAGCTCGAGACGCGCCTGGGTTCGGTGGACAATGGCGAGCGCTTCATGCGGGGGAAAGGCAACCCGGTGGTGCCCATGCCGGTGGGCGCCAAGATCTTCGAGACCGTGGGGCCTTGGGAAGACTACGCCACTCCCTCGCGCGACATGCGCCTGCTCATCGCGCTCGACGTGCTCGCGCGCCTGCCCGCCCGCGTGTCAGCGCACCCCGAGCTGTTCGTGCTGGGCAGCCGCAAGCCCGACGAGCTTCGCGCCGAGCTGGAGAAGCTGCACCAGCGCCGCATCCGCGAGCGCCGAGTGGAGTACCGGCGCAGCGACGGGACGCCTTTCCCGCTGACCGTGGCCGATGTGTACACCCGGCGCACCGCCTTGGAGATGGCGTACAACCCGAACGACTGCGCCGAGGTTCGTTGGGGGGCTGATCCGACAACCGCCGATTACACCACTTGCAGCCGACACGCGCCCGCCGAGCAACACAGCCGCATGCAGGAGTATCGGGCTTGGTTTCACCAGGCTCGGCGCCCGTCACGCTAGGGAATTGCGGCGTCTATTCTTCCATCCACCGGCACCCGAAGGCGAATCTGATGCCCTCCTGCCGCGGCTCGGATCGCGTGGGCGCAGGCGAGCTTTGCTCGCCGAAGCCCGTCGCGGGAGGCGCGGAACCCTTCCAGGGTTCTGCAGAATATCGTCCGCCGTCGTCACCTCTGCGGAACGAAGCCGTGCTTTGTTACGAGCAGCCGGTGGTGGTGCCGCAGTTGATACACTTGTGGCAACTGCCGTTGGGCACTGTAATCGAGCCACACTCGGGACAGGTGGGAGCGTCGCTGCGCACCAGGAAGCTGTACATCTCGCCGTGGCCGTTGCCATTCTTGCCGTTGTGGCCGTTGCTTCCCTCGGCCGGAGCGGGCGCGGTCTCGGCTCCCACGGCCGGTTGGGCGGCGGCAGGCACCTCGCTCGCGGGCCGACTCTCCACCGGGCCTTCGCTCGCGGATTCGTCACGCACGAACTTGGAACCTAGCCAACGGAAGAGGTAGTCCATGATCGACGAAGC
>PMJE01000608.1 GCA_003157315.1 Myxococcales bacterium
AGGGCCTGATCGGCCAGAACGGCAAGAAGAAGAAGGCGTTCGCGGTTTTGAAGGCGTTCTACGACGAGATGGAGCAACGAGCCGCGCGGGGGAAGTGAGGACTGCGATGGTCGCGTACGCGCCCTTTTCGCAGTCGTGGTTGTCTCTGAAGAAGGCGGGCGAATTCCTGCGACGAAAGCCATGCCCCGGCCATACGCGAGGGGTCTCTCGAATGCATCAGCGGCATCTGCACGCTTGTGGCAGAGCAGTGTCCCTAGAAGGTTCGCGCCATCATCGCGTTTCTCTGGGCTGGTAGCCTGGCCATCCCGCAGGTGCCAGAGATTTGCACGCCGGGCGCGCTTTTGCGTAGCATTTCTGGTAGTATCGGCCTCGCGCTGCGCAGATCCGGCAATGGTACGCGAGACCAGGCATCTTCCCCGATTGCGGTCGACTGAAGGAATCCGCTTTCTCTGCGCCCTGTGCTCGGTGATCTTCTTGGCCGGGTGCTACGACCTGAGCTTGAGCGACTACGTCGGCGGTGACGGAGGCGGAGAGGCGGGGAGTATCGGCGGCGCAACCGGCACCGGAGGTGCCACGGCGATCGGCGCAGGTGGCGCGGGCAGCAGCGACGCGCCGGTTGTCACAGGAGGCATAGGTGCAGGCGAAACCACTGGGGCCAGCGGCGGTGCAACTGGCTCCGGGGGCGCGACCGGATCGGGAGGTGTTGACGCTGGTGCGCCGGACGCCCCTGACTCTCAGCCCGATGTCCCCATCGGTGGCGCGGGCGGCGGTGTCGGCACGGGTGGCACCAGTGGCGGAACCTGCCAGAGCGGCCAGTGCTCCTGCCCGGCGGGGCTGTCTGTCTGCAGTGGCACATGTGTCGACCCACAAACTGACAGTGGAAACTGCAGCGCCTGCGGCGTAAGATGCACTTCGGGACAGCACTGTTCCGGGGGCGTGTGCGTGTGCGACGGAACCTCGTGCCCCACCGGCTGCTGCTACGGCAACGTATGCAATCCCTACTCCAGCCAGACGGATGCGATGTGCGGCACCGCAGGTGCCGCATGCGGTGCCTGCACCGGCGGCAGGGCCTGCGGGAGCGGGCAGTGCTCCTGCCCGGCGGGGCTGTCTTTGTGCGACAACGCCTGCGTCAACGAACAAACTGACAACGAAAACTGCGGCGCCTGCGGCAACCTGTGTTCCTCCGATTCGCCCTCCACGGCTGTGTGCACCGCTGGTCGCTGCCTTGTCACCCTAGCGTCAGGCCAGATACCCAACTATGTCGCCGTGGACGCCACGAGTGTCTACTGGACGAGTACTCAGGGCGGCGCGGTGATGAAGGTGCTCACCGGAGGCGGCGCCCCCAGCACCTTCGCATCAGGGCAGAGCAGCCCACAAGGCCTCGTGGTTGACGTCGCGGGTGTCTACTGGACGGATAGCGGCGACCACGACAGCTCAAACGGCACGGTGTGGACGGTGCCCGCCGGCGGCAGCACCCCGATCCCCCTCGCCGCGGGGCAGAACTACCCTACCTCTATCGCTGTGGACGCCACGAGCGTCTATTGGCTGAACGGCAGCGGCAACTCTGTGATGAAGCTGCCCACCAACGGCAGTTCCCCCACCACCCTAGCCTCGGGACAGCTTGGCATGCGCGAAATCACCGTGGACGCCACGAGCGTCTACTGGACGAGCCCCGGTGCCAACGCAGTGATGAAGGTATCCATCGACGGCGGTTCCCCTACCACGCTCGCATCGGGCCAGAACGGACCCAACTGTATCGCCGTGGACGCCACGAGCGTCTACTGGACGAACTCCGGCGGCGGCGACTCGGTGATGAAGGTGGCCACCGGCGGCGGCCCACCCACCCCCCTCGCCTCGGGGCAGATTGGCCCCAACGGCATCGCCGTGGACGCCACGTACGTCTACTGGACGAGCTATATGGGCAACGCGGTGATTAAGATACCAACCGCCGGCGGCACCCCCATCACCCTCGCCTCGGGACAACCTGGCGCCAACTACGTCGCCGTGGACGCCGCGAGCGTCTACTGGACGACCGCCATAGGCGGCAAGGTGATGAAGCTGACGCCAAAGTAGCACTGACGAGGTGTCCAGAAATCGGCTCTCTTGGATTCTTGGTTCCAATGATTTCGATCACTGAGCGCCGGTCAAAACCGGCAAGGCGTTGTGAATGCAAGAGTCATACAGTAAAGGAGTAGCGACCCGTACTGGCCCCGAGTGATGCGTCATCGCCCGCGAGGACGATGTCGAAGCGTTGACAGGGGCACGTGTAGGCCGTCTTTGCTTCATGGATGTTCACGGTGGTAATGGCGACTATTGTGGACTAACCGTGGTTACAAGCCGGGTTCGCGGCGCTGGTGTGGTGCCTGAGACATGTTGAGAAGCTGGCAAACGGGCGTGATGAGGCAGTGAGTGTGGGCGTGTCGTAGGTGCTGAAGATCGTTGTCGTTCCCGAGGGTGTCCGGATCTCGAGCGGCGGCGAGTAAGCGAGCAACTTTGCCCGCGCAGATCCCGCTCTGTTCGCCGGAGCGGCCGGCGCTGCACGACGTGGTCCTGGCCAGCGAGACCGACCCGATCGCCGACCGCATCGGCTTTCGCACCATCAAGACGGCCAGCACGGACATCCTGCTCAACGACAGGCCGGTCTTTTTGCGCGGCATCTGCATTCACGAGGAGAGCCCGATGCGCGGCGGGCGCGCGTATTGACTACGCTGCTGGCTTGATCTCGACCGTGTACTTCAGCCCTGCCGCCCGAAGACTCTCCTCGATGGACAGGCGGATGAGGAGCGCGTGGGGGACACCAATCGCCTTGGCGATCTGCTCGGCCTTTTCTGGGCTGACGCCCTTGCGCCCCTTCTCTATGTCGCAGAGGTTGGCGACCGACATGCCGACAACCTTGCCGAAATCCGCAAGACTCATCTCCTCGGAAACCCGCCAAGTGTGAAGGAACTCACCAACCGTCAGCTTGCCCAGCCGCTTCTCCAGGTCCTTCGCCCCGAATGCCTTTTGCCTACCTGTACTCATGCTTGTTTACCTCCAAGACCTCGATCAACTCGACCTCGCCCGTCTTGTGTTCCACGTAGATCGCCCGATAGGCCTTGTTCAGCCGCACGGATCTCTGCCCCTGGCGTTTGCCCTTCAGCGGTTCGTCGTGGAACCCCTTGCATTTGCGCATCTCCCACATTCCACTCTCCTCGACCAAAGCGACCCAGATCCTGAATTTGCGGGCGATGATGTCCGGAACACGCTCTAGCTGCTTGTCTACGATCTTGCCCCACGTAACCTTAGTCACTGTGCTCCCAGGTTACTGCTACCAGCAGTAGTTGTCAAGGTCATCGTGCTCGAGGCCGAAGGCGATGCGGATGTGTCGCGGGATCGAAGGCCCACCGCCGATGAGTTCCTCGCGGCCAGGCTCGTTCCCCCGGCGGGAGTCGGC
>PMJE01000260.1 GCA_003157315.1 Myxococcales bacterium
CTCGATCTCGTAGGCCCACTTCCAGCCTGGCGCCAACGGGAAATAGGCTGCGGCTTGCTCGGGCGGCGGCGTGCGTGCGGGAACTTTCTGCGTGGTCGCGCAGGCAAGACCAGCCACGTTGCCCACCAAACAGAGGACTAGCCGCATGTTCAGCAATTGCTTCGGCATCCCTCTACTAGACGCCAGAGCAGAGTTTTTTGATAGCCACGAGCACGTGACCTGTCGCGTCCGCAAATCCGTAACAGCTATTTGACTTGCGGCCCTCAGTCTCAGAAAACTGAGGGGCTTCTCCCGAAANNGCGACCGGAACTGCGTCAACCCAGCGTCTCGCATCCGAATATCAGCGACTGCGCGCCGATCTGGACCGGGTCAACGCTGAAGTCGCCGCGCTCAAGCGAGGCGGGCGCGGCGTGCGCACTGACTACCTTTTGCGTGACAAGATGGCAGAGGCCGAGGCGTTGGCGCGCAAGGTGACGGCCGCAGAAGCTCGCCTGCGTGCCGCCCGTGGCCCCTTGCCGGCTGAGACCCTGGTGGACAGGGTGCAGACGCCGCCCGCTACCGCCCAGGATGGCGCCGTCGAATTGGAGGCCAAGGCGGACCTCTTGTCCGATCAGGCGCGTCACTTTAGCGCTGAAGCCGAAGCCTTGGCGCGTACCGCAGAACAGATCCGGGCCCGCCAGGCCTTGCGCCGACGCGCCGGTGCGTGGGACCGCGACCCGCTCGCCGGGTTTGAGGCATCCAAGCGCATCGCGATCATTCCGACGCAAAGTTCGCACGTAGTGACGAGCGGCGATTCCAGCGGAAGTTCCGCGACGCCGCGCGGATCCACGACGTCGAGCGGTGACCCGGCGTCCAAGTCAGGCGGGAGCAGCGCCGTGCCAGCGTCGCCCTCGGACACGGCCGGGGTAGGCGTATCCAATCCCACGTCCGCAGCCGTGCCAGTGCCTTCCCCCGGCGCAGCTGGCGGCCCCAGCGCTGTCTCGTCCCCAACCGCGTCGCCCTCAGGGGCTGCGCCCTCAACCAGCCACCCGCTCACCGCACCGGCGGCCTCGACTGATTCGGCGTCGAAGACGCCTGTGCAACGGACTCTCCTCGATCCTGCCACGCTCGCCGGAATTCGCAGCAGCCTCAGCCAGGCTGGTTCGCTGTCAGACCCCGACGCGGTGGAAGCCGCGGCGATCGCGCTGCGCAAACACGCGCAAGCGCTGGAAGAGCACGCGCGTCGACTGCGCGCCCGGGCGGGCCAGGAGTGATCTAGATCGCACCGTGCTCGCTGACGCGCTTTGTGTGGCGCAAGTTCGGGCTAATATGAGCCCGGATGCGGCTCAACTTCGCGCTCGTCGCGCTGATCATGTTTTGCGCGTGCCCCTGGGCGCGTGCTGACTCCGATCGCTACGAGCTTCGCGTGGAGTTGGGCGCCGAGTACGACAGCAACCCGGACCGGGCCGAGCAGATCGCGAACTATACGCCACCTCTGCCCCAGGCCGGTGCTTCTCCCCTGGCGCGCCTGGTGGCATCTGGGAATTGGTCCTCGGCGTTCGGACAAAAGGGCGCCCTTGCCCTGTCAGGGGCAGTGGCGGGCAAACGTTTCTTCGACCAAGCCGCGCGCGGCGACGATGTCTTGATTGCCCAATCGGGTATCAACGGCACGCTTCGCCTCGCCGGAAGGACAATTCTCGGCGTCGCGGGCGCCTACTACGATGCCTTCCAGCGCGGGCCGGTTGACCGGCGTGACTTTCGTTCTCTCGCGCCGGCTCTGCGCATCGAGCAGGGATTTGCCCGGGCCGCTCAGCTCACGCTGGGCGGAGGCTACCGCTGGTTTACCTTCAAGTCCGACGACAACTTCAGCTTTGCCGGACCCACGGCTTTTCTGGCCGCACGCCAGATGTTTCCCGGCAACCTTGAGCAAGGCGAGGCGGACTGGGAATGGACCGCGGGCGCCAGTCTGGAATGGCGTGGCTTCGAAGGGCTGGCGTGTACCGATGCATACTGCACGGCNNCTCGGAGCGGGGGCTGCGCTTCACCTCAACCAGTCGAACAGCTACGGCGAAGGGCTGGTGCGCGGCGTGTTTCACCTGCGCGCCGTGGTTCCCCTGCCGTGGTCGCTGTCGCTTTCTTCGCGCGCCGACTTGGCGGCAACCCATTACTGGACTTCCCTGCCTCTGGCACTGGCGGCGCAGGATCCGAACGCGGGCGCGCCTCTGGTCAGCATTGAAGACGAAAACCGCAGCACCCTGCGCATCGAAGTGGCGCGGCCCCTCGCGCAAGGCTTCGAGATCGGGGCACGCTACGTTTTCTACTCCAGCTTCCCGAGCACTGGTTCGGTCGACTACCGCCGGCAGACCGCATTGCTGTACCTGGCGGTCTTCGATGAGCGCTGACGCGGCAGCAATGTTTTTTTTCCATCGCTACGATCGCCATTGACTTCACGGGGGGCGAGGACCAAGAATGACCTCCCGAGTTGAGGAAAGATTCGTCACCTGAAACTCGGGGCCCGCACCGGCAGTCCACCGGCGGCAGGTTTCCGGAAGGAGGTCTATCTTGATGGCCACCGGAAGCAAAACCCCTCCCAAGCGGACCAAGTTCATCTTTGTCTCGGGCGGCGTCGTCTCGTCGCTGGGCAAAGGCCTGGCATCGGCGTCGATCGGCTCGCTGCTTGAGGCGCGCGGGCTCAAGGTCACGATCCAGAAGCTGGACCCGTACTTGAACGTCGATCCGGGAACCATGAACCCGACGCAACACGGGGAGGTCTTCGTCACCGACGATGGGGCCGAGACCGACCTCGACCTCGGGCACTACGAGCGCTTTCTCACCCGGCGCATGTCGCGGCTGAACAATGCAACCTCGGGACAGATCTATCTATCGGTCATCCAGAAGGAACGGCGCGGGGAGTACCTGGGCGGCACGGTCCAGGTGATCCCGCATGTGACCGATGCCATCAAGGCGCGCGTGCTGGAATGTGCCGAGGGCATGGACGTGCTCATCGTCGAGATTGGTGGAACCGTGGGCGACATCGAGTCGCTGCCCTTCCTTGAAGCCGTGCGCCAACTGCGCTTCGAGCTGGGCCATCAGAACGCCATCTCGGTGCACGTGACCTTGGTGCCCTATATCGCCGCCGCGGGCGAGCTGAAGACCAAGCCGACGCAGCACTCGGTGATGAAGTTGCGTGAGATCGGCATCCAACCCGACATCCTGCTGTGCCGGTCGACCAAGCCCATCGGCACGAACCTGAAGCAGAAGATCGCGCTGTTTACCAACGTGGCGCCCGATGCAGTGTTTTCCGCCGAGGATGTGTCCTGCATCTATGAAGTGCCGATCCGATTTCTCAAGCAGGGCGTGGACGAGAAGATCGCCGAACTGCTCAACATCTGGTCGCGCGCCCCGGAGGTGACCGGCTGGGAACGGGTGGTCGAGGCCATGCGCAGCCCGCTGGCCGAGGTCGAGATCGCTCTGGTGGGCAAGTACGTTGACCTGGCCGAGTCGTACAAGAGCCTCAACGAGGCCATCATGCACGGCGGGATCGCGAACGCCTGCCGGGTAAACCTGCGCCATGTCGACTCCGAAGAGATCGAGCGCAAGGGCACTTCCTGTCTCGACACCGCCGACGGCATTTTGGTGGCCCCAGGCTTTGGCACGCGCGGCACCGAGGGCAAGATCATCGCCGCCCGCTATGCGCGCGAACGCGCGGTGCCCTATCTTGGCATTTGCCTGGGTTTACAGATCGCAGTCATCGAATTCGCGCGCAACGTGGCCGGCCTGCGTGGGGCTAACTCGACCGAGTTCGAGCCCACCCCCGCGCATCCGGTCATCGACCTTCTGCCCGAGCAGCGAGGCGTGGTGGACAAGGGCGCGACCATGCGGCTGGGCGCGTGGCCCTGCATTCTGCGACCAGGTACGCGCGCCGAGGCGGCGTACGGGGTCAATGAAATCTCGGAGCGGCACCGCCACCGCTACGAAGTCAACAACGACTATCGCGAGAGGCTGGTGGCGGCAGGGCTGGTCATCTCCGGCGCTTCGCCCGACCAAGAATTGGTCGAGATGATCGAGTTGCGCAACCACCCGTATTTCGTGGGTTGTCAGTTTCACCCCGAGTTCAANNGTTCAAGTCGCGGCCGCAGCAGCCGCACCCCCTGTTCCAGTCGTTCATCGGCGCTGCCCTACAGGCCCGCGCGGACAAGCGGCAGCATGCAGGCCAAGCCGCGACGGATGCCGGTCCGCAGGCAATCGCGTAGCGAAGTTATTCACTGCGATCACAAACAGAACAAAGTCACGCGGAAGCCGCTGCAGACGCACTGTGGACTCCTCCTAGTAAATGGTGCACACCTGTACACAAATCGAGTGCAAATGAGAAGAGCATGTATCCTGGTCACAGTTGTCCTGCTGGCCGTTGGGCTGGGTTGCGGCAGCGGGACTAACCCGGCCGCCACCAGCGGCACTGTTGGCGGGGTTGGCCTGCCAGGCACTTCGACAGGCACTGGTGGCAGCGTTGGCGGAGCCAGCACAGCCGCCACTGTCGGTAGGACTGGCCCGACGGGCCTCGGTGGCAGCGCCGCCCCCGAGGAGATCAGAGCCCCCAATGGGATACTGAAAAGGATCGACGCTCTCATCAAGGATGACGTCGAAAAGTGGTGCGCGGGAAAGGGGATAGCCTGGCCCACCGCCGCGGTGGTGCTCCGCATTTTCAAGAGGGAGCACGAGATCGAGATCTGGGCGAAGAACGAAGGGCAGGGGAAGATGGTCCTCGTTCGCACGATCCCAATCTGCGCCATGGATTTCGACCCCGGGCCGAAGATCGCCGATGGGGACGGCAAGACCCCCGAGGGCATCTACCACCCTGACTTCTCGTACCAGAGCGCGAACTGGTGGATGTGGATGGATCTCGACCGGGAGAAGGTCGGCGAGCGGGGCCAGGTGGGGAAGGGGTCGTGCTTCAAAATGTGCATCGAGTACCCGAACGACCTCGACCGGCGGCGCACGAAGGAAATGAAACATACGCGCCCCGGCGGGGAAATTTGCCTGCACGGAAACTGTGTCTCGGCTGGCTGCGCCTCGTTCAAGAACGCCGACTTCCTTCCGGTCTTCGCCTTCGCCCGACACCACGACACGAAGAAGTTCGGAAAGCTCCAACTCCACATCTTCCCGTTCAGGTTCGAGAAGCTGAGCGATGCTGACAAGTCCGCCCTCGCGGAGAAGTATCCGTATAACGACGCATGGGGGAAGCAGAAGCTCCTGCAGTTCTGGGCGAACCTGAAAGAGGGTTACGACAAGTTCAACTCCAACCCCAACCCCCTCAGCGTCAGCATCGGCCAACAGAAGTATGAGTTCAAGTGAGAGGGCATGGACGCCGAAAGCGGAAACGATCGTCGAGAAGGAGTAGCCCAAGCAACGAGGCAAGCCTCGGGCCGCCGCCAGCGTCGCGCAGGTCCGGCGCATCGTACGCGCCGCATTCGCCTGGTGGCAAGAACCGGGCCCGCGGGTGGCTCCACCCGCACCCGTGCCCGCGCTGGTGGTGGTCCCCGCGCCCACGCTCGAGCTACTGTGCCTCGAGGATCTTTTCCAGAGCCTCAAGTGAAAGAAAGGTGACCTTGAGTTTCCCGTGTTTGCGCTCGAGTGGTGCAGGCAGGTCGGGGACCACCACGAAATTGCGGCCGGACGAATGGACCTCCCTGAAGGCGGCCAGGCCCTTTGGATCGAAGGAGGAGATCGACCACTTGCACTCCACGGCGTCCGCGGCATTGCGGCCAGCGGGCAACACGAAGTCCACCTCGCGCTGCTGCTTGTCTCGCCAGTAATTGGCCGTGCGCGGGGTGGCGGAAGCCATAAGGGTTTCCAGAACCAGATGCTCCCACAGCAGCCCGCAGTCCTCAGGGCGCAACTCGTTCCATCCGCGGCAGTAAGCCACGAAGCCGCTGTCGAAACCGTAGACCTTGGGCTGGCGAACCAGTTCCTGCCTTCCGCCGCTATGGTACGGTCGAAGCAGGGTCACCGCATGGGTGACCTGCAGGACCTCCATGTAGGTCATCACTGTCGGGCGGCTCAGTTCGCAGGCGCGGGCAATCGAAGTGAAGTCGCAAAGCCCGCCGCTCTGGCGCAGTAACAACTCAACCAGGCGCAGAAAGGCCGATCGCTTTTCCACTCGAAATAGCTCCTGAACGTCGCGTGCAAAGAACGAGTCGAGCCACTCGGCATAGAATTCCAGGTCCCGCTCCTCGGCAAGCAGGGCTGACGGCAGACCGCCGCGGAGCAGACGGCGCTGCAGATCCCTGACCCCGAAGGCCGAGAGTTCCCGCATCAGCACCGGCTGCAGGTGGACGGTCTGCTTGCGTCCAGTGAGCGAGTCGCGGAACTTCTGCGTGGCCGCCAGAGTCGAGGAGCCGGTGGCCAGGACTCTGATGTGTGGAAAGGCGTCCGCGGCGATCTTCAGCAGGCGGCTGGGGTCGGGGAGCTGATGAATCTCGTCCAGGATCAACACGGGCGCCTCCACCGAGCGCAGGAATCGCTCCGGATCGGCGACACGATCCGCCGTGCTCGGGAGATCGCAGCTCAGGTACAGGGCCCCGTCCAGGCTATGCGCCAGGGTCGTCTTGCCGACCCGACGCACGCCTGACAGCCAGGCGATCGGCACGCGGCGCCAAGCGCGCTGAAGCTTTTCGACCCAGAATGGGCGCAGGATCTGCATATCCATACTTTACACTTGGTTCAACCATTTGTAAAAGCTGCTTTTGTCATCGTGGACTAGGGAATTCCACCTTCGGGCACTCGCCTCACTGCGGAATCCGCACTCGCGCGGCTGAGACCAGGTTCACGCAGGCAATCGCGACGCCGAGCAGGAACACGTATTCGTAGCCCCAGTGCAGCCAGATGAGGCCGCCGCAAGCGGCGACGAAAATGGAAAAGAGATGGTCGATGCTCACGCCCATCATCAAGGTCTGCGACACGTCGCCAGGCTGCACCGCGATCTTCTTCAAGTAGGTGGCGCGGGCCATGCCGACGGACATCAGCATCTGGTCGAGGATGAAACACGCCCCAACCACTAGCAGCGCCGTGGTCTCGCCAAATAGCCGGCGTGAGAAACCGTAGCCGAAGCAGACGAAGATGAGCACCACGGCCTCGCCCATGAGGATAAAGCGCTCGCCCAGGCGATCAATGGCGCGGCCGAGCAGCGGATTGAACACGATTCCAATGAGGCCGCCGGCAAACAGCAACGAGGCCACCATCTGGGTGGGCTGTTTGAAGATGGTGACCAGCACCCAGGGCGAGAAGGTCAGGAAGATCTGCTTGCGCGTGCCGTACAGGATGCTCAACCAGTAGTACAGCTTGTACTCGCGCCGCACGACGAAGCGGGTGCGGGAGGCCGGCGGCGGGTCGGCCTTCATGATGCGGATGAGCAAGGCGGCAAGCAACAAGGCGCCGGCAGCGATGACAAAAGCAGTCCGAAAGCCAAAGCCCAGGCTGCGAAAGCCGACCAGGATCAGCAGGCTGCCGGCGATGCCCGCCAAGTTGCTAGCCCCGGTGACCTGGCCCAGGCGCCGGCCCGCCTNNGCCAGCATCACGCCGAAGCGCGCGGAAAACAGCGCAATGCCCGCGATACCCAGCCCGCCCAGCAGGTTGGCCAGGGCGGCCAGGCGGCGCGAGCTCATCAGGTAAAACAGCGCCGAGACGAACACCACCAGAAAGCCAGGCGTCTCACGCGGCAGCTCGAGCAGACCACGCTGGAAATTGCTGATGGAATAGGTGTCGTTGAGGAAGTTGTTGAAGACCGAAGTGACCGCGCTCTGGGCAAAGGCGTAGAGGGTCGCTGCGATCACAAACAGAAGAAAGCCACGTGGAAGTCGCTGCAGACGCACCCCGAAGCTGGATGGGGTGCTGCTTGGTTCAGAAGGCATGGATTCAGACAAAGCGCTGCACTATAGCCGAACGAGGCGCAACATCGGAGGCCACTCTATCCTTGCGCCGGCGCCGGGGGTAGTATGGGCACGGCGTTGCGCAGATTCAGCAATGGTACGCGGCATTTCTTTTCCCGATTGCGGTCGACCCAGGGAATTCGCTGTCTCTGCGCCCTGTCCTCGGTCATCTTCTTGGTCGGGTGCTACGACCTGAACTTGAGCAACTACGTCGACGATGGCGGAGGCGGAGCGGCGGGAGGTGCCGGCGGCGCGAGCGGCGGCGGAGGGACCAGGACGATCGGCATGGACGGCGGCCACGACGCGCCGGTTGCATCAGGAGGCATGGGTGCAGGCGGAACCGGTGGGGCCAGCGGCGGTGCAACTGGCACCGGAGGTGTGCCTGGATCCGGAGGTGTGGCCGGCACTGGAGGTGCCGCCGGATCCGGAGGTTTGTCGGCACCGGAGGTGCGGCTGGCGCCGGGGGCGCGATCGACACCGGAGATGTTGACGCTAGCGTGCCAGACGCTCCTTTCTCTCAGCCAGATGTCCCCATCGGAAGCGCAGGCGGAACCACTGGAGCCAGCGGC
The DNA here is from genome assembly GCA_003157315.1 of Myxococcales bacterium. The sequence continues at coordinate 8,474 of PMJE01000260.1, forward strand.
GGTGCGACTGGCAGCGGAGGTGCGACCGGATCCGGCGGCGCTACCGGCCCTGGAGTTGTTGACGCGAGGTTGCCCGACGCCCGTGACTCTCGGCCAGATGTCCCCATGCCGCCAGATGTCCCGATGAAGATGGACGTCCCCATGGCTGGCACAGGCGGCGTCGGAACCGGTGGAGCAGCAGGCGGCACGAGCGGTACGGGCGGGAGTTGCGCGGGCACGACGTGCGGAAGCACATGCACCGACTTGACCACAGACGTGAACAACTGCGGCGCGTGCGGGCGGCCCTGCCAGAACACGAATGTGCAGGTGGCAAGTTGCCACGGTGGGCTCTGCGATACCGTCGCCTGCGCCCCGGGCTGGGGCAACTGCACGCAGCCGGCAGCGCCTCTGACTGACAATGGGTGCGAGACAGACCTGTACACCAGCGTGACCGACTGTGGCGGCTGCGGCATCGCGTGCGCTTGGGGACAGCATTGTTCCGCTGGTTCGTGCGTCTGCGATGGAACCTCGTGCGCTAGCGGCTGCTGCTACGCCAACGTGTGCAATCCTTACTCCAGCCAGACGAACTCTACCTGCGGCACCACAGGGGTCTTGTGCGGCCCCTGCGCAGTCGGCGGGACCTGCCAGAGCGGCCACTGTGTCTGTCCATTGGGGCAATCTGTGTGCAGTGGCGTATGCGTCAACGAGCAAACCGACAGCGGAAACTGCGGCAGTTGCGGCACCACCTGCACTTCTGGGCAGTACTGCTCCGGGGGAGCATGCATCTGCGACGGAACCTCGTGCCCAGACGGCTGCTGCAACGGCCAGGTTTGCGAGAGCCAGACGATTTCGACGTGTGGCACCGGCGGGGCCAAGTGCGTAACCTGCACTGGCGCCAGAACCTGCCAGAGCGGCCAGTGTGCCTGCCCGATGGGGTGGTCTTTGTGCAGCGATGCGTGCGTCGATGAGCAGACCGACAACGGAAACTGTGGCGGCTGCGGAAGCTCGTGCGCGGCAAACGCGCCCTCCGCAGCCACGTGCACTGGGGGCCGCTGCCTCGTCACCCTCGCCTCGGGGCAGAACAACCCAGTCCACGTTGCTGTGGACGCCACGAGCGTCTATTGGGTGAACTACAACGGTGGAACAGTGATGAAGCTGCCCACCGGCGGCGGCACCCCCACCACCCTCGCCTCAGGCCAGAACGCACCTGCGGACCTGGCAACAGATGCTGCGAGCGTCTACTGGACGAACTCCTACGGCGGCACGGTGATGAAGGTGTCCATCAACGGCGGCGCCCCCACTACTCTCGCCTCAGGCCAGAGCTCCCCCTATGGAATAGCCGTGGACGCCGCAAGCGTCTATTGGACCAACAGTGACCTCAGCGGCACGGTGATGAAGGTGCCCACCGGCGGCGGCACCCCCACCACCCTCGCCTCAGGCCAGACGTCCCCCTACCGCATCGCCGTGGACGCCACGAGCGTCTACTGGGTGAACTACAATAGCGGCACAGTGATGAAGCTGCCCACCGGCGGCGGCACCCCCACCACCCTCGCCTCAGGCCAGAATATGGCTGCCGGCATCGCCGTGGATGCCACGAGCGTCTATTGGACCAACAGCGATTACAGCAGCGGCACAGTGATGAGGCTGCCCACCGGCGGCGGCACCCCCACCACCCTCGCCTCGGGCCAGGGCTCTCCCCAAGGCATCGCCGTGGACGCCACGAGCGTCTATTGGACGAACCCCAGCAGCGGCACGGTGATGGAGGTGCCGACCGGCGGTGGCACCCTTACCACCCTTGCATCAGGACAGGGCTCCGCCTACGGCATCGCCTTGGACGCTACGGGCGTCTATTGGACCCAAAACGCTGTGGGCGGTAGCGTGATGAAGCTGACGCCAAAGTAGCACTCACCGCCTCCACGGCAGGTGCCATCCGAATCCCCAGCGCCCGCGATGCGTCTGCCAGGCCAGGGGGCTCAGCATGTGTGCTAAGCTCTCATCGTTGCCATGACTGTTGCCTACGCCGTAGTCATCGAACGTGAGGAGGACGGGCGCTACTCTGTGTATGTCCCTGACCTGCCCGGCTGTGCCTCAATGGGTGACAGCTACGAGGAGGCGCTCGCCAACATCCGCGAGGCAGTGACCTGCCATCTCGACGGACTCAGACTCGACGGGCTCCCTGTGCCTCCGCCCCGGGCCCACTTCACGATGGTGGACGTAGAGGCCGCTTGAGCCAGCTACCCCAGGTGAACGGCGCGCGCCTCGTCCGCGCGCTCGAACGGGCGGGGTTCATTCAGCTTCGGCAGGTCGGCAGCCATGTATCGCTGCGCCACCGCGATGATCCAAGCCGCCGTGTGACCGTGCCAGTGCACCCAGGCAAGGACATTCCCCCGGGCACTCTGCGATCGATCCTGCGAGGAACGCGACTCGAGGCAGACGAGATCCGAGACCTGCTGTAGCTCTCCTCCTCCAGTCCCTGTGGGGCTGGTTCCAATAAGGGTTGCAGACAAGTGTCCGGCGCGCTCACATCAGCAGCGCCATCGTCACCACATGCGCATCGAGCTCGCGCCAGAGCACGGTGAGTGAGCGCGGCGCTATTCTTGCCGCCAAGACCGGTGCCAGCCGAATGTCCAGTGCACGCCAGGCTTCTGCCAGGCCTGCGGGTGCGTCCACTTCGTCGCCTACCACGATGTCGCGCGTGTCGTGACGAAGCCCGATGCCCATGGCCTTGAGCACTGCCTCCTTGGCGCTCCAGATGCGCGCGATTGTCTGCTCAGCGGCAGCGCCGCTGGTTTTGGCCACGCGATCGGCTTCGCTTTCGCTGAAGAACTGGCGCACCAAGGCCGGATCGCGGGGCTCAACGGTTTCAAGATCGGCGCCAACGCAAGCCCCGGGCGCGAGAGCGACCGCTGCCAAGCCGCGAAAGCCACGGTGGGAAATCGACAATGACAGGGGCAACCTGCCGCCTTGCCGATCGACGTAGGGAGCGCCTGCCTCGTCGTTCAGAATGCTGAACTGGCAGCGCCATTCTGGATTCGAGCCGGGCTTTCCCAGCAGCTCCGCAACCAGGCTCTGCTCCTCGGCTGCGATTTTGCCAAGCAGCCGTTTGGCCGCCCAACGGCCGAGCAGCCATTTCCGTCGACGCGGCAACAGGGCGAGCCCGGCCAGGATCGCCTCCTCGCTTGGGCTAAGCAGAGCCGGCGGCGCCCGCCCGAGCGCCAGGGTGGGATTTTCGCCGGCGTGGGCCACCACGTAGCGGAACATGTAGTCCGGTCAGCCGACGACGCCGCGGAAACGGCCCACGGCCTCGTCAGGCAGCCCGCCCGGGATGCGCGAGGTGCGGTAGCCCTCCACCGTCAGGTAGACCTTGCCCTCGCCGTCACGCACGCGCGCGTCGAACGATAGCGCGTCTGCGGACGAGTGCGGCTGCAACTCAGCCACCACCAGCTTGCCGTTGGGGGCCGGATCAAACACGGTCACGCGGTCGACCACCGAAGGCAGCCCCATCTGGCCAGTCTGGCCAATCTCCCACACGCCCGCGGTCTGAAAACACAGCTCGACCATACGTGGCCCCACCATGCTGGTGCTGTTGGGGTTGGTGGTGTCAGCAGGCAAAGGTGTCCGCATGGTCCCCACCACCTGCCCGGTCGACAGTCGATTGACCATCTCCAACACCCGGTAGGCCGGTCCATGGAAGTACACGCGATATATGTCGTCGTGGCCAATGCCGCCCACCGGGCCGGCGCCATCCACTGTGGTGCGCGCGCCCTGCCCTTCCCCTTGCTCCAGCACCACCACGCCGGCAAAGTGCAATTTCTCCTCGGGCTCGCGCCCCACCACCACCTGCACCGACGACAGGGTGGTGTGCACGCGCACTCGTCCGTCCGCACCCAACAGTGGGCGCGCCCGCACGATCACCGAACGCGGCTCGTGCCGGTAGTACTTCATGGGCGCCAAGAAGCGCACGTTTTCCAGGGCCGCCACCCGATGCAGCGGGGCCAGCAACCAGGCCGCCTCGGCAAAGGTTTCCAGTCCCATCACGCCCGGCAACACTGGAATGCCGTCAATCGCGTGATCGTGGAGGAATGGCTCCACTTTGGGGTCGAGGCGGATCTCGGCGGTCATCCCCTGGTGCAGGTCAAAGCTGACCTTGTCAAAGGGCAGCGGCAACGCCCTTTGCCTGGCGCGCGCCACCAGGCTGCCGTCGGGATCGATCCCGCCGTCCTTGTCAAAGGGCTCGATCAGAATGCCGAGCTTGTGCCCCACCACGGCCTCGCCTGAGAAGCCCGCTTGCAGGGCATGGCGGATGACGGGCAGGCCCTCGGCCGGCGAGAGCATGTCGATCCCCGCGCGCTTCATGATCTCGGGAATGCTTCCGCGTGTAGCCATGCCGATCCCGCCCCAGGCGGTCCAGTCGAGCGCGATGCCGAGCGAGCCCGGACGCGAGGCCGCCCACCACGAAAGCGTCTTGCACATGAAGTCGTTGCCCGAGCTGTAGTCAGCCTGCCCTGCATTGCCAAATCGGCCTGCGACTGACGAGAACCCGACGATCGCCTTGACGTCCATTTCCCGTGTTGCGGCCATCAGATTGAAAAGCCCGTCAGCCTTCACCCGGAAGACCAGGTCGAATTCCTCCACCGGCTTGCGATCGAGCGAGCGGCTGCGCTCAAGTCCTGCGGCGTGCAGGATGACGTCGATGCGTCCGCTCTGCCCGCGAATGTTGTCCACCACGGCCTTGACCGCCGCGCCGTCCAGCACGTCGACCTGGCGGTAGAAGGCACGACCGCCCGCCTGCTCCACCCCGCGCAGGGCCTCCAGGATGCCGGCCTGCCGTTCTAGATCGAAGAGCTTCTCCTCGACTTGCGCGGGCGTGGCACGGCCCTTGTCCGCCTTGATGCGCTCGAATACCTCGCGCTTGGCCGCCTCGCGATCCCTGACAACGGTTTCCAGCAGGGCGTGCTCGCTTTCCGGCGGCATGGCACGCGCATCGAGCAGATAGAATGTGCCGCGCGAAGCGGCCGCCAGATCGCGCACAATGGCCACAGTGATTGCCCCGGCCCCGCCGGTCACTGCGAATACCGTGTTCTTGTCCAAGTTGAGCGCTGGCTTGGCGTCCGCCGGCAAGGCTTGCATGACCTCCAGGCCGACCGTCACGCGCAGGCCTGCCGCGTAGCCGATCTCGACTGCGCCTGGATCACGCTCGGTTTCGTCGAGCAACGCGCGCGCGATCATTTCGGTGGAAGCGCCGTCTTCAAAGTCGACCACCTTGGCCAAGAGATCGGGCCGCTCGCGCCGCAGGGTCTTGGTGAATCCGGAAACCGCGCCGCCCACGGAGTTGATGGCGCCAGCCGGCCCATAGCCGTGCTGGCCGCCCATGCGCGTGGCAGTTATGACGAAGCTGCCCGGGTTGCCCAGGGCCTCGTAAAGACCGCGGGCCGCCCCGTGCAGAAGCAAGACACGGTCACGGTACAGCTTGCGGAACTGGACCAGGTCGAGGTCCGACAATGGCGCGGAACGGTCGAGCGAAGGCAGGAAGTAGAGTCCTACGGCCTTGCCCGCCTTTGCCCATGTTTGCAGGGCGGCCTCGATCTCGGCCCGTTCAGGTCGAGTGTCGATGCGCAGTACCTGCACGCCCCGACCTTCCAACTGCTCACAGAGCAGCTTGCCCGCGCCTTCGCTGTCAGCGACCACCACCACGCGGCTCCCTTTCTCCAGTCGCACGCCGGTCTTCTTGCACGAATCCAGTGGCGGCCGCAGGGTCACCACCGGACGCCGCAGCAGCCCGCTCACAAATGGGCTCGGCCCCGCCGTTGCGTCGACCACGGAAACCGCTGCGCCCGCTACCGCCGCCACGGGTGCCGGTGCTGCCGGCGCCACTGGCGCTGTTGCCGGCAAGTACTTGTTCACGAACCCGATCACGTGGCGAAGGGTCGGATAGTCACGCAGCTTAACGTCATCCTGGCGCGGAATATTGAATGTCTCGCGCACCAGCGCGAACACTTCGGCCTGCTTGACCGTGTCGATCCCCAGGTCCGCCTCGAGATCCAAGTCGAACTCCAACATGTCCCGCGGATATCCCGTCTTGCCCGCCACCAATTCCAGGACTCTTTCTGCGATCGCATCCCCTGCTCCAACTGCACTAGTAGTGGCCGTGGCCGCGATGGGCGCGTGCGGAGCATGCGGTGGGCTGTCCGTCCCGAAGCCTCCGAAGGGGGTGGCCGTGGCCGTGATCGTGGCCGTGGCCGGAGCCGGAGCCGCAACCGGGCTCGCAACCACCGGTACTGCCGCAGCCAGATCCGGCCGATTCGTCTCCACAAATCCAATCACATGACGGAGCGTCGGGTAGTCTCGCAACTTCAGCGTATCCTGGCGCGGAATATTGAATGTCTCCCGCACC
>PMJE01000415.1 GCA_003157315.1 Myxococcales bacterium
GCCGGTGTTGGAACGAATCATGAAACCCTCGATGTCTGCGGCGGCGCAGTTCTCCGCTCCGCCTTTGCACACCGGCTTGCCCACCTCAACCAGGGTGGAGATGGCCAGCTTGCCGCGCGAATCGAACACCACGCCGTAGTTCACTTGCTTGCCGGGTTCATCGCCGCCTTTGCTAGCCTGCTTCGCGGCAAACGCTTCCAAGATGCTCTTGTCGGCCCTAGTTCGCTTGATGTGACGCTCGACCTCGCCAAACACGGCGATGGTGTCGTAGTAGTAGTTCATCAAGCGATCGATGGCCAAGTCCTCGAGCAGGTAGTAGTTGACCTTAAAGATGCGCGAGGTGTCAGGGCGCGGGTCCAACTTCACCAGGTCCAGATCCTCGATGAGTTTGTAGTCGAAAGCGAGGGGCTCCTGCCGGGTCGCCGCCAGACGCTGCGAACTCATGTTCACCGCCGTGGTGATCTGGGTGATGGTCTTCTGCATCTCATCCAGCTCGGTCTTGACCCGCTTGGCACCGAAGTTGGCCTGGTTGAACATGCGGCGGCCAACCGCAGACGCGCCAAATCCAAAGCCGACCGCGCCGGCCACCAGGACGCCGATTATGAAGATGACCAGTGCGGCCGTGCTGGCCGCCCGCCGCACGCTGACGGCTGGCCGTCCGTCATCGACGGACTGCAGGTCAAAGTGCTTGCCCTCCGGCGGTCGCATCGACGCGAAGGGATCGTCGAACCTTGGTGCCGCAACCGGCGCAGCAACCGGTGGGGGTGGCGCAAAAGGCATCGGCGGCGGTGGCGGTGGCGCCAGCGGGTTGGGAATGGCGCTCGGGCCTGGGACAGGGGCGGGCGGTGCGCCGGGACGCGGTGGCGCGACGGCGGGGCCCCTGGCGAGGCCGAGACGGGCTTTGAGGTCTGCAATGTCCTTACCGGGACCGGGCTTCTTCGGTTGCTCCAAGACATATCTCCATGCGTGGGGGCTCTGGTACTGCCTCTCGAGTTCTCCCGCGAGGCTGGCTCAAGATATGAGCGAGGTTAGGCGAGACCTGTCAAGCATAGACTCACCAGGGCGTGGTCACGACCCGGTGAGGTCACTAATTTGCAGTTCGTAGTCCTAGCACCACTACCACCAAACCCCCAAGAATTGAAAGTGGGTAGCGCGAGGATCAGGGAAGGGCAGAACGCCACAATCAAGCTAGCCCGCCACACTTCAGTGCGTCCAACCCAATCTGTTACGGTGTGACCGTCGCCAATCCGATTTTGGTGAATGATGCGGGCTAGTCGCGGCAGCCAGCGACAAAACGGCCGATCTGCTCTCCTGAAGCGGGCGGCATGCGGGTGAAGCGAATCCCCACGGGTGCCCGCGAGCCCGACGCGAACACCGCCTCGCCCGACGCAGTAATTACTTCCTGGCTGCCGGGAAGCTGAAACTGCAGGCCCATGAACCGCGTGGCCACAGAGGGTTCGCTAAGTGGCACGACACGCATCCCGGTTCTGCTGATGTTGGTGGCCCGACAGAGGTAAGGATAGCCGTTCAAGAATCGATTGATGAGAAGGTCCACATCTCGGCGGGCTTCGCCTCGACGATCGCGGCTTTCAGTCCTCGACGGAGTTTCGTGCGAGCGCGATTGTGTATGCATAGTTCCTACATGTAGGTCAAAAGATGTCAATTGTCAATTTTTCGGGAGCGGCCCGTCGAAGGTCCGGCTCAGCCCGTGAAGATTCGTAGACGTCTAGACGCGGCATTGCGGCGACAGCGGTCAGGAGCCAGTGGCCCACGGCCGCAATCTTCCTGAAGCTATCCCTGTTCCCCATCTTGACTGCCCGCGTGCCAGGTGCTGATAATCCATCCGGCGCTCGTCGCGTGCTTCGCCATGTCCTGAAAAAGCGCGCGTGATCACTTCACCCCTGCCAGCCCGAGGAAACACATGTATCGCATCAGAATTGGACTGATCGCCGCGGCACTCATCCTGGTTGCAACCATCTTCTTCTTCCTTTGGGTCACCTCGGACATGAAAGCAGCGGCGACTCAAGATGTTGAGGCCAAGGTTTCTCGTGCCCAGTTGGTCTACCAGAAGNNGGTGGTTGCGGTGTTCGACAAGACCGAGGAGACAGCCTTGCGCCAGGCGGCCTTCGATGAGTGCGAACTGCTCAATACAGCCCTGGAGAAGGAGCAAGGCAAGGCCGATATTCTGGCCATCCTGGATTCCACCGGAAAGATCATCGCCCGCAACTTGAACCCCAACGCCGACTGGAAAGAAGACCTGCGGGCCAAGTACCCCGCGGTGCCTCAGGCGCTCAAGGGATTCGCAGTCAAAGACATCTGGACTTGGCGAGACGGCGGGGTGCACGTGGTGGCGGTCGCTCCGGTTACCCGGCCTGATGGCACCATTGTCGGGGCCATGCTGGTCGCGTGGGTGGTGAGCGCGAAGACCGCGCAGGAGAACCGCGATCTTCTGGGGACGGAAATTGGATACTTCCACGCGGGCAAGCTCCACACCTCTAGCTTCGTGTCCAGCGCCGATCCTTCCAAGGAAGACGTGGCCAAGACCCAGGCGCTGAGCAACTTCTTGTTCTCCGGCCAGAACCTCGCCGCCGTGGCCCTCTCCAACGCTGCCTCGACCCAGGTGGCCCACTGGTTTCTCGAAGGCCGCGAGTACGCGGTGGTGGCCGCGCCTATGCCGGGCAACTTCGCAGACAAGACCAGCGGTTTCGCCATCCTCGCTTCACTTAGCGATGGGTTGAGCCGGGTGCAGTCCCAGGGGATCAGGATTCTCCTGCTCGGCCTGTTGGCGGTCATCGTTGCGCTGGTTGCGGCAGCCATGACCGCGCGCCGATTTATTGCGCCGCTTGACAAGATTGAATTGGGCGTCGCTGAGATCATCAATACCAACATCGACTACACTTTCAAGCCGGTGGGCCCAGATTTCGAGGGGCTGTCGAACAGCCTCAACGTCATGTTGGCCCGTTTGCTGGGGCGTGAGGAACCCAACGAAGAGGCGGTTGAGGAGGAAGAGGAGGAGGGGGCGGCCGACAAGCGTTGGAAGGCCGACCTGATGAGCATCGACAACACCGGAGGCACGGCGTCTCCTGCCACGGTTGCGGCTCTGGCCGAGGAGAGCGAAGCGGCCTACTACCCGAGGCTGTTCAACGAGTACTTGAATGCCTTGCGTGCGCTCGGCCAGCCCTCGGGAGGGCTCAGCGTGCAGGCATTCATGGCCAAACTCAGCCTGGCCNNGAGGCTTGATCTGTGCCGGGGCCGACGGGTCAGCGTGCTCTGCCATCCCGCTAGCGTGGATGCACGATTTGTTCACATCGTCGATCGTCTGATGACTTCCGGCGTGCGGCCCGTACGCCTGTTCGGCCCCGAGCATGGTGTGCGTGGCGAAGCCCAGGACATGGTCAGCGTGCCAGGCGAGCAGGATGGGCGCACCGGGATTCCTGTGACCAGCCTCTACGGCAGCTCGCCCGAATCGTTGCAGCCGAGCCAGGAGGCCTTGGCGGACAGCGACGTCTTGCTCGTCGACCTGCAGGACATCGGCAGTCGCTACTATACGTTCGTCTGGACCATGGCTCTCAGCATGCAGGCTGCGGCGCGTGCTGGGGTGGCCGTGATGGTGCTCGATCGGCCCAATCCCATCGGTGGCAGCGCGATTGAAGGCGGGGAGATCGCACCAGGCTATGAGTCCTTCGTGGGCCTGGCGTCGCTACCGGTGCGCCACGGCCTGACCATCGGCGAGGTCGCGCGGCTGGTGCGGGCTGGGATTCCGTGGGGCGGGCCGCGTTTCGCTTCGCCGCTCGATCTGGATCTGACGGTGGTGCCCATGCAGGGCTGGCGTCGCCGCGACTCCTTCGAGGCGACCGAATTGCCTTGGATCATGCCGTCTCCCAATATGCCGACGGTGGACACGGCGTTTGTCTATCCCGGCCTCTGCCTCATCGAGGCTACCAACCTGTCCGAGGGGAGAGGCACGACTCGGCCATTCGAGATCATAGGCGCGCCCTTCCTTGACGGGCATCGCCTGGCCGAGCGGCTGGCCAGCTACCAGCTCGGCGGTGTGGCCTTTCGTTCGCTGGCCTTTCGCCCCAGCTTTCACAAGTTCGCCGGCCAGGTTTGTGGCGGAATCCAGGTCCATGTCACGGATCGCGCGTGTTTCGAGCCCTATCGCTCCGGCCTCGCCATCCTGCGCGAATTGTACGCGCTGTGCGGTGATGGCTTTCGCTGGCGCAGCGAACCCTACGAGTTCGTATCTGACCGCCCGGCCATCGATCTCTTGACCGGCAGCGATGCGATCCGCACCGGCATCGAGCGCGGCTTCACCCTGGACGAGCTGGAGGCGACTTGGTTGCCGGCCCAGCGTCGCTTCGCAGAGCGCCGCCAGCCCTACTTGCTCTATTAGCAACTCCGTCTCTGTTTCCTTTGAGGATTTGCGGTAGGGTCACCGCCATGCGGGTGGCAATCTTTGGCGGCAGCTTCAACCCGCCGCACGTCGGACACCAGTTGGTCGCACTCTATGTGATGGAAACGGCTGCGGTGGATGAGCTGTGGTTCGTCCCTTGCTGGCGACACACCTTCGGCAAGGCGCTGGAGGCATTTGAAGATCGCCTGCGCATGAGTGAGCTAGCCGCCGCCGCTTTGGGCGCGCGCGTGCGAGTCAGCGAAGTTGAGGCCCGACTGGGCGGGGAGGTGAGCCGTACGCTCCTGACCATCAAGAGTTTGCAGGCGAGCCACCCGGACCATGAATTCCTGCTGGTCATCGGCGCGGACGTCGAGCCGGAACTGCCCTTGTGGTACGGTGCGGATGAGTTGCGTCGCTCGGTGCGGCTGCTGGTTGTGGGTCGTGATGGGTTTGCCGGAGGGTCGGCCGTATCCATGCCCGCGGTCAGCTCTACCGAGATTCGTGCGCGGCTGCGCGCGGGCGAGCCCGTCGACGGTCTAGTTCCCCGCAGCGTGCTCACTTACATCCGCCAGCGCGGTCTGTACGCGAAATAGGGACGTTAGTTGGTTCACACAGAGGTCACAGAGCCGGATGAGACAGGGAAGGGTTGGGTCTTGCGCAGTCCAACGCCCGTCTTCTCATTCGACCTCTGCGTTCTCTGTACGCTCTGTGTGAAATAGCTAGCTTCCTCAGCGGCTATGCCAAGCACGTCGTCTGCAGCCGGCCGCTTCCGTCGCAATGCAACTCCAGCCGGGTTCCGCGCCGCAAGCGGCCGGATACAATCTCGGTGGCCAGCGGGCTTTCCACCAGACGCTCGAATGCACGGCGCAAGGGCCGCGCCCCTAGGCTGCGATCTGGCTCAGACTGAAGAACCTGGGCCACCACGCTGGCGTCGATTGCAAAGGAGATTCCGCGTTCGGCGTGCAGTCGGCGGCTGGATTCGACCGCGATGCGCGCAACGATCGCGCCCAGCTCGGCTTCGGCCAGCGGCGCATAGCAGAGAACTTCGTCGATGCGATTCCACAGTTCGGGGGGCAGGCGTGAGCGTGCCAGGGCCTGGATGGTTGAGACCGCGGGCGACCGGCTGCGCCGGTAGCACTCACTGCCCAGGTTGGAGGTCATCACGATGGCGCTGGCCGAGAAATCGACGGTGCGCCCACGACCGTCGGTGAGGCGTCCGTCTTCGAGAACTTGCAAAAGGACGAGCAGCACCTCGCGATGTGCCTTTTCAATCTCGTCGAGAAGCACCACCGAGGCCGGCCGGCGGCGAATTGATTCGGTGAGCTGGCCGCCATTTTCGTGGCCGACGTAGCCGGGAGGCGAACCGATGAGCCGCGCCACCGCGTGGGGCTCGCTGTATTCGGACAGGTCGATGCGCAGTAAAGCTGACTCACCGTCGAAGAGCGCTTCAGCGATGGCGCGAGCGGTTTCCGTCTTGCCGACACCGGTGGGGCCCAGCAAGAGAAACGAGGCCAAAGGCCGGTGGCCGCGGAATCCCGCATAGCTCCGGCGCAGCGCCGCGGCGATGCGGCTGCGGGCCTCGTCGTGCCCCACCACCCGCTCGCACAGGCGATCCTCGAGGTTGCGAAAACGATCGTCGTCGTCGCGCAGAAGCTGGCTGGCCGGAACCGCGGCCGCATCCGCCACTACCTCGGCCACGCCGGTTTCGTTGACCATGTCCTGGCCAAGACGGGCGGCGCGGGCCGCCGCGACCTCCGCGATGACCAGGGCGCGGCCGGGCTGAGCCCGTTCACTGGGATAGCGGGGCGCCAAACGCACCAGGGCGGCGCACGCCTCGCGCGCAAAGCCCACGCCAGTGGCTTCTGCCATGGCTTCCAAGCCAGCTTCCACGATCTCCAGCAGGAGCGAGGGCGAAAGTGGCGGCAGGACCACCGTTTCCAGGCTGGTCGCAAGATCGGGTGCCCCAATCTCGATGCGCCGCACGTCCGCCGGGGTCATGGTCACAACCCAACGCCGGCCCGCATTCATCGTGCACAGGAGCTGTAGGGGCCCATCGCTGCCCTCGGGGCCGAGCCATGCCGCCCCGTCGAGCACGATGGGGGACGGAAGGGGTGCGCGGCGGTGAAGCGCCTGCAGCAGTGCACCGGGCGAAGCCATGGCGCCCAGATCTCCAACGGGCACCAACGGCTTTTCCGCCGATGCCGCGGAAAGTGCTGCCAGCAGGGCCGTTCGCCCCGAGCCTGGATCGCCGATGATGGCGATCACTCGCGGGGTCTTGGCCCGCAGGAGGTCGAGCACGCGGCCTACTTCGCGTTCCCGGTGCAAGACAGGCGTGCGCGGCGACTCTAGCGGCAGCAGTTCCCAGACGGTGTCCTCGGCCGCTGCGTGCAGAGTCTGGCCGGGTGAGGCTGCTATCGACTCGGTGGCCTTGCTCGCTTCTCGGACGAAAGGCGGGACCGGGCTTGCCTGCGCGTCACCGTTCGCGCTGCGTTCGGGGTCCTCACCAGTACCAGAATCTTGCCCGGCGCGGTCGGTTCGGCGATCGGCCGAAGGTCCTGGACCGGTGAGAGCGCGCAGAATNNCCGCTCACGCGTAGGACGGCCAGGAGGAGGTGAAGGGACGACGTCTGGTGGGCGCCAACCCTCTGGGCGATGCCGTGGGCCTCGCATTCGAGCCCTGCCAGATCGAGATTTGTCTCGCAGTGCACCTTGGGGGCGACGGCCTCGATCTTCGCCGTCACAATGCCACGCTCCCCCAGCAGGCGCGCTGCGGCCCCCCCGACTCGCAGGAGGCCGAGCAAGACGTCGAGCGAAGCCGCCGTCCTGCCATCTGCCTTGGCCAAGGCTCGCGCTTCGGCCAAAGCGCCTGTGTAGTCAGCGCTGACACACGCATCGCCACCCACCCCACCGGGTGGGTGGGTTTTGGCGGAGGCCGGGCAAGGCTCGTCAGCTTGGAGCATCAAGCAGCAACGCTACCAGGGTGGGATGCGTCGTCAAAAAACCCCCTGCAGCCGAACGGAAAAGCGATTAAAGTGATGGGGCCAAGTAACCCACAGTACGAGGGCCGCAATGTCCAAGTTGTACCGTATCCCAGCGACCATTCTCTGCTTCTGCTTGTTCGCCACAGGGGCCGAGGCAGCAAAGCCAGAAGACGTCTTCAAGGGAAGAATCGTCATCACAGCCAATCGGCTCCCGACCCGATTTGGGTCGGAGAGCGCATTCGTGGCCGCTGTGCGCCATCAATCTGTCGACAAAATCTGGCCGATTGAGGAAAAGGGCAACGATCACGCGATATGGAAGATCGAGTACATCGCGTTCTTCGCGCGGCCGCTCAACGACAACGAGATCACGGTCAAGTTCTGGGAGATTGGCCCCGGTCAACAGCGCTACGTGGCGGGCGACGAGCAGTACATGCGCGACAAGGCCAGCCGAATTTTCGCTTCGAGTATTCAGTTAGCCAAACCCGAGTTCGAGACGAACAAGAAGTACAGCATGACCATCGAACGCGGCGGTCGTGTACTGGCGCGTACCGAATTCTGGCTACGCGGCAAGGGCGCGAATTATTCCGGCAAGGTCGAGTTCTCTGACGAGGAAGCCAAGCTGCGCTGACCCGAGATTCTTCCAGCGGGTGCCGTGTCGCCGACGGACGCACAAATCTGTCTAGGGAAAACATCACATGAATCGAAGCATGACGAGAATATTTCTTGCGGGCACGGGTGTGTGCTGCTTTTTCTTGGGATGCAAGGGCGGGGACAACGAGGACTCGATTCACCGGATAAGCGAAGCCAACGACAAGGTCGTGGCGTGCAAGGGCGAGATCAATGAGCTCAAGAGCCAGGTTGCCAGCCTCAAGCGCCAGGTCGCCGAGGCTGTGGCCAACCCCAGGTTGCAACTCAATGATCCGGAGATTCTCAACCTGATCGCCGACCTCCGGAAGCACAGGCACGGCGGCGCGAACGGGGACGAGGTCACCATCGGCAAAGGCGATCTCAAACCGCAAGACGCCAGCCGAGTGGTCAAGCAGAACGCACAGGTTATGCAGGTGTGCTACGAACGGGCGCTCAAGCGGAACTCGGCACTGCAGTACCAAGCGGGGCTGGCGCTGGTTGTGGAGTTGACGGTCAAGCCGACGGGCGCGGTAAAGGAAGTCAACATCAGGCCGTCGGTCGATGCTGACATGACCTCGTGTTTTCAGACCGCGGCGATGCGCTGGAAGTTTCCGACCTTCGGCGGCGAACCGGTGGTGGTGGCGCAGAAGGTGACGCTCACGCCGAAGACGTAGCCAACCTCCCTCAACTCACGGAGGCGACGACGGCCGACGANNGGATGCTAAGGGACATCGCGATCTGTGCCCTGCCGAAGTGCAGAGAGAGTCAGACTGATCCTCACCGGCGTGAAGATACATACGAATCTTGTGGTTACCGGCCGGGCCGGGTGCGCACCCTCGATGGTGGCTGCGTTGAGAACCTGACATGCGTGTGTTCGCTTTTCGCCAGAGCGGTCTCAATTGCGCCGGTCCGCGACCCCGCGGAGGCTGCTTGAGGGCTGGCCTTCCGCTTGCACAACTACGTCTCATCATGTTCCACAGCAGACGTCCCCTCTATCTTGATACCCGGCGTTGGCTCGTCGTCGTTCTGGGCGCCATGGCTGTGGTCGGACTTGTGGACAGAGGCGTCTGCGCTGAAACACCCCGACCCGACACCTCCAACCCTGCGTCGGTGTCCTACACGCCGATCAAGGGCGGTAATCCGGGCCGGCCTTCCACCGGTTCCCCGCCAGCCCGTTTGGCCGCGCCATTGTCGACACCGTCCATCACTCCGTCGCAGGTGGATACTTTCGCTGAGCTGTTGGGCGAACCGAGAGAAAGAGTGGAGCAGCGCTTGCTCTGGGATCCTGGCCTGGTCCCGCTCGTCGCCGCGGCTGTCGATGCCCGAGTCGCACGCAAGAGCCAAGGCAAGTTTATGACGATCGGCGGATTCACGATCTTGGGTGCGGGCGTCGTCGCGGGCTTCCTGGAGGCTCTTTCGGGACTTTGCATCTATGGCGATTGTCAAAGCGAGGCCGACGCCAAATCCCGTGCCGGTGAAGCTATCGCACTCGCATCAGTCGGCATCGGTCTGGCGCTCGGCATTCCCGGAATCGTCATGCTGGCTCGGCAGAGTGAGGCCGAGGACAAGGCGGTTGATCGCTACCAGCTCTTTGGAGCCGGACCGCCACCGGCATTCCCGCTCGGTAATTCCCGCGCTCTGTCCACTGGATCAGCGGGGAAGAACTTCAGCCTTTCGCTTTGGTCCTTCGCCTTCTAGCCAGAAGATTTGGCTAGTGGAGCGCAGCCGTGGTTACGCTCGTGCAGGCAGATTTGGAATCGCGAATCGCCTGACAGAGTTTCTGGTAGCGCACTTCCACGGGATGGTCGAAAGTGCGCGGGCGCCGGCCGGGATCGTTCACGGTAAGACGAGTAGTGGTAACTTCCGTGGTGTCAACACCCATGGTGCGCGCTAGCGCGTAGTACAGAACACCGATGTGATGAGGATAGTGCCGGGCTGGCCCGTGATCGATGTAGTGAGGGCCGTGGTTGTAGTGGGCCCAGTATGCATGGGTCTTGTGGGCACAAGGGACGGACTTCTGGCGAACCACCAGCCGGCCTTTGCTATCGCGCGTACGCACCGTCACCTTGGTCACGCCACCACCATCGCGATAGTGGGCCAGCTCGCGCGCGCCGAGTGCGATGTTGGTCGCTGGGTCCATCACTTCTTTCCAGCGCATGCCGCGCACGTGTCCGTTGCCACAACGGCCCTGTTTGTCGACGATGCAGCGGATTCCCATGAGTCCGCCGTCTTTCGCATAGATGGCCCGGTTGCGTACGGTGGTGCGAAAAGTGACCTCGTTCATGTCGCTCTCGTTGATCATGACCGCCAGGATGAGAGCTGGTGGAATCTGATAGCGCTCGGCTGATTCCAGCACGGCGTGAGCGATCTTCTGGCAGAACGCTGGCTTCCACGCGGACACGCGCCAGCGTACGCGGTCTTTGACCGCACAAATTGTGTTGGACAAACAATCCTCGGTCGGCATGCCCCGCTCGGGCGATGAGGACGCAACTGCCGGCGTGTGGATTTCGGTGCGCGGGACCATCCGGGCCGGCAGGGCCGCAGGGAACGCCATCGCGCCGGCGAAGACGGCGACGGCGCCACGGGATGGGTTTTGACCGATTCGAGACAACAAGGCGAATCCTCGCGACTTGTGGATTTTTGGGGCGACTGGAGCAGTCTGGCCGAGTTCGCGGGCCTGCCAGCAGCGGGCCCGGAACGGTCTTGTATGGTCGAAACAGGAATTCTTATGTTGCGATCCGGCTCCAGTCAAGAAAGAAATCCTTGCGCGTGGCAAGAGCCAATGATCTCTCATAACGTGAACCCAACTGTCCGCCGAAGCTCATGAGCGAGATCGTCGACATTTTCGTTCCACTGGAAGCGCTGGACGATTCTCTGACAACCGTGGTGGCGCGTGCCTTGGGGCGGGCAGAAGGTCGCATCGCCGAGTTTCGCGTCTTGCGCCGCTCGCTCGATGCCCGCAAGGAGCGTCGGCTTGGCTATCGCATGCGGGTCGAGGTTGCCAGCGCAGGCGAGAGTCTTGCCCCGCCTGCGCCGCGCCCAGCCCGACCGTCGTGGCCCGTCGCTGTGCCGGTGCCACGGGTGGTGATCGTGGGCTCCGGTCCCGCAGGGGCTTGGGCGGCCCTGCGCTTGGCCGAGGCGGGTGTGGCCTCGACCATCGTCGAGCGAGGCAAGCCAGTGAGAGTGCGGCGAGCCGACCTGGCCAGCCTTCATCGCGGGCAACTCAATCCCGAATCCAACTACTGTTTCGGTGAGGGCGGAGCTGGCACCTACTCTGATGGAAAACTCTACACGCGTAGCAAGGACCGTGTCGGAGTTGCCGGCGTGCTTGCCGACCTCGTGGCGCTGGGAGCGCCGGCCGACATCACGATCGACGCTCGGCCACACATTGGATCGAACCTTCTGCCGAGGCTGCTGGAGGCGCTGCGCTCGCGTTTGCAGGGCCTGGGCGTGCACTACCAGTTCGACTGCCTGTGCACGGGCCTGCGCGCAGAGCAGGGACGGATCCGCGCGGTGCAGACAAGTGCCGGAGAAATTCCTGCCGATTTGGTTGTGCTGGCGCCCGGGCACTCGGCGCGCGACGTGTACACCTGGGCCGCAGCGGCCAATCTGGCGCTGCAGCGAAAGGACATCGCTGTGGGGGTTCGCATCGAGCACCCGCAAGCGGTCATCGACCGTCTTCAGTACGGTCGCGCCGCCGGCCATCCGCGCTTGCCGCCTGCGTTTTACGAGGTGCGCGCCGGCAGCTCGGGCCGCGGCGTGTACAGCTTCTGCATGTGTCCGGGCGGCTGGATCGTGCCCGCGGCCACGGAGTTGGGTGGTTTGGTGGTCAACGGCATGAGTCTGGCCAAGCGCAACTCGCCCTTTGCCAACGCGGCCCTGGTGGTTACGGTAGCTGGTTTGGATTTCGGCCCGGACGCCAGCGGTGCTCTGGCAGGAATCGACTTCCAACGCCGCATTGAAGCGGCGGCGTTCGCGCGTGGCGGTGGCAGCTTTCATGCCCCGGCAGAGCGCGCAGTCGATTTCCTGGCTCGCCGCCCGAGCGACCGCTTGCCCGAGTCGAGCTACCGCCCCGGCGTGGAACACGCCAGATTGGATGATGTCTTCCCTGGCTTCATTACTGAGGCCCTGCGCGAGGGTTTGTCTGCCATCGGCCGTCAGTTGCCAGGATTTATTCACGAACACGCGCTGCTGGTCGCAGCCGAGACCCGCACCAGCGCCCCGGTTCGCATCCTGCGCGATCCGACGACGTTGGAATCGCCGGCGCTCGCGGGTCTGTATCCAGCCGGGGAGGGCGCTGGCTACGCAGGGGGAATTGTCAGCTCGGCGCTGGATGGCGCGCGCGTGGCGGACG
Organism: Myxococcales bacterium; assembly: GCA_003157315.1. Next base: position 12,355 of record PMJE01000415.1, read on the forward strand.
CGATCATCCGTCGAGGCACGGGCTAGCCTGATCGGCATAGAATCGTGGACAACCTTGTGCGGCTCGCCCTCGGATTGGAAGACATTGAAGACTTGATCGCCGATCTGAAGCAGGCACTTGCGAAAGTTTGAACCTCACCGCGTCGGCCGAAGCCAGGGTGAGCATGGAGAAGATCCGGCTTGTTCCTCACGCCACTCTGGTCAATGTTTTACCGACGGAAAGGATCGTCTTTGACTTCCGGCGGAGTTTCCGCCGGGTGTGCCTCTGACTCCGTTGGCTCGCCCACTGATTGGACCTCGGCCCCCGCGGGCAAAATGCTTCCGTCGAGATAGCGCAGGAACATGTCGAGGAACGACTGCTCGGTTTTGCTGAGCTTCTCGAACATGGCGCCGACCTGGAAGGCCTGCGAGATGGGCGTACACCACACCACGCGCGCTCGCAGCGGCAGCGGTTCCGAGGCCGAGGACGGGCCGAAGAGCAAGATGAGATCAATCAGCAGCTCGTCGCGCTGGGCGAGAGAATTGGTGGTGATGAGACACATGCCGGAGCGGGAAAGGTCACGCGTGCGCGCGGGCAGCTTGCGGCCATCGCTGGTCCGCACGTTGGCTTGCACGTCGACACTGAATCGTGGATGGCGGCGCAGATCCTCCGTCATGGTCCTCCTTGTGCGGACGTCCGTGAAGCGGTGCACTGCGAGAAGGCACCGCCCGACAGGGCGTCCAGTTCGGATTCGATCTCGCGCAGGCGCAACTCCCGCCGCACGGCAACCGTTCGCTCCCCTGGGCCTGCAGGCAGCCGCTCCAACCCCAGACGCCGCCTCTCGAAGTAGAGCCGGCTCAGAGTGACTTCGATGTCGCGTCTGATTTCAGCCATGTGAATCGTCTGTGCTTGGGCAGCGAGTTCGTCACTGCTGAAGACCAGCTTGGCCAGGTCCCAGGTGACTCGTGCCTCGTATCGTACGTCATCCACGGTGTCCACCCCAAGAGGGGAAGTGAGAGATGTGGAGGTAGAAGGCTGATCTAAGGACTCACTGCGTCCAAGGCGCCGATCAACGCGCAAGCGAATCTCCGGTAGCCAGGCCGCGTGGCTGGCCCGGTTCACATACGACCGGCCCCTTTCCGGCTCCACCAGGGCCAACTCCACCGCCTTGGTGCGCGCTACCACCAGGCAATCCGCCTCGGGATCGGATGGAATGCGCAAGTCGGCCGGCCAGTTCGCGGGTGGGGAAGGGACTTCTTCGTTGTCAGCTACCAGCACGGTGCGTGCCGGAGGGGCATCGAGCGGGAAACTGGCAAGCGCAACCGTCTGATACTCACGCTGGCCGGCAGCAAGAACCGCCCCGGCACGTACCGTCAGGCGCGGCAGCCGCGCCGCCCACCAAGGTGCTTCGCGCGGTCCCATAAGACGCGGGCCAGGCTGATCTCCGTCGCTGGAAGCGAGATCGTCAGCCACTGCCTGATCCGGCGAAGAGCAATAGAGCCCCCTGTCGGTCGCCAACCACAGACAGCGATCCCCTATGGCGGCATCGAGGGCGCGCGCGCCGCGGGGCACGGGCAGCGACGACCAGGTGTGACCCTCGTCGTGAGATAGGAGCAGGTCCGGCCCCGCAGCCAGCCACGGACCGACGCCGTCAGCCGGACAGGCCAGGCGCCGCGCGGCAAGGCGTGCCGAACGCAGTTCAGGCACGCCCTCGGGAGAGAGAACCGCTAGGCCGTCACGCGACAACAGCAACAGGGTCTCGCCGCAGAACTTCGCGTCGGTGAGGGGTTCGGGCAAGGGGAGGGCGCGGCCAGGCAGCTCGTCGATGCCGTCGCTCCACAACACTTCTGTGCGGTTGGCCCATGCCATGCGCTGGCCGGATAGGGAGAGCGCCACGTGCTGCACAGACGCGACGGTGTCGAGCACGCGACGAGCGCCATCCAGCTCGGACACCAGCCAGACCTGATTGCCGGAAGCCAGCAGGAGCCGGCTGTCGGGGCCAGCAGCCAGCGACGACGCCGCCAATTCGCGGCGAGCCACGTGCACGAGCTCGCCTTCGGCTGGCAATAGCCACAGGCCACGTCCGTTCGCAATCCAGATCGCTTGTCCCGCTGCCGCGATCGCGGGCGCAAGACTCACCCGTGGCGAGGCATGACCCGAATGTCCGCCCCGCATCGCGCGGCGTTCAGACAGTGTGCTTTCATCGTTCAGTTCATCCTCGACCCAGGCACTGTCCTGCTCGCTCTCATCTATGCCGAGGAAATCGAGCACGTCCTCCTCAGCGCGGGCGCTCATGCGCGGCTTGTGATGCGCGGGCGGCGCTTCGACGTCCTCCACCCGCCCCAGAGGCGTGCCGTCCTCGCGCAGCAGAATGACCGTTCCGCCGCGCACCGCCGCCACCCGATCCCCGGCGGCCGCC